>NZ_JAPTFO010000007.1:0-89520 GCF_030985515.1 Stenotrophomonas sp. Sm10 | reverse complement strand
GGCGGAATTGGTAGACGCACTAGTTTCAGGTACTAGCGGGTAAAACCGTGGAGGTTCGAGTCCTCTCCTGGGCACCACGTCGAGAATGAGAAAAACCCGCGAGAGCGGGTTTTTTCATGCCCGGAATCCGGCATCAGAGCAGCGGCCGCAGCACCAGCTCCAGCCCGAGCAACAGCAGGAAACCCAGGAAGCAGCCCCGGAACACCCGCGCACTGATGCGCTGCCGGATCACCTGCCCCAGCCACATGCCCAGCAATGCCGGCAGCACCGCCAGCGCACTCAGCCCCAGCTGCTGGATGCCGAATGCGCCGTGCAGCACCAGGCCGGCGGTCAGCGAAATCGTTGACACCGTGAACGCCAGCCCCAGCGCCTGCACCAGCTCCTCGCGCTGCAACCCCAGCGACTGCAGGTATGGCACCGCCGGCATCACGAACACGCCGGTGGCGCCGGTCACCACGCCCGACAACGCCCCCACCAGCGGCCCCAGCCAACGCTCGCGCCGCTGCTGCACGCGGAACACCGGCGCAAGCAACGCATAGGCGGCATAGACCACCAATGCCACGCCCAGCGCAACGCGCGACCAAGTGCGATCGACCCGCACCAGCAGCGCCGCCGAGCCCAGCGTCACCACCACCACGGCCAGCATCATCGGCCACAGGCGCCGCACGATGCGCTCCAGTGACGGCCCGGACAACAGCTGCCACGCATTGGTGACGAAAGTGGGAATGAACAGCATCGACGCCGCCGACACCGGCGACAGCGTGCTGCCCAGCAGCCCCATCGCCACCGTCGGCAACCCCATCCCAGTCACACCCTTGACCACACCGGCCAGCACGAACACCACCACCAGCAGCACGTAGAAGTACATCGATTCATTCATGCCTTCATTGGATCGGCCGGCCGCTCGGCGCACAATGCGGTGTTTCCGGCCTTGCCTTCGGCTGATCCGAAGGCGCAGCCGTTGCGATGAGGGCATCACATGCGGATGGATATCGCCGACCTGCGCCTGTTCCTGGCGATTGCCGAGGCGGGCAGCATCACGGCCGGCGCAGCGCAGGCAAACCTGGCACTGGCGTCGGCCAGCGAACGCCTGCGCACGATCGAAGCCGATGCCGGCACCGCGTTGTTGAACCGGCACCCCCGCGGCGTCAGCCTGACCGAAGCCGGCGCCGCCCTCGCCCACCATGCACGATTGATCCTGCAGCAGCAGGCGCAGCTGCGCGGTGAACTGCAGGCGTTCGCGCACGGCGCGCGCGGCACACTGCATCTGTATGCCAACACCGCAGCACTGACCAACTACCTGCCTTCGCGGCTGGCACCGTGGCTGGCCGAACGCCCGCGCCTGCACGTGGAACTGCTGGAGCGCACCAGCCCCGAAGTCGTGCGTGCGATCAACGCTGGCCAGGCCGAGGCCGGCATCATCAGTGATGCGGTCGACGCTGCCAGCCTGCAGCAGCACGTGGTCGCCGAAGATCCACTGGTGATGCTGCTGCCCGCAGACCATCGCCTCGCATCGCGGCGCAGCCTGGCCTTCGCCGATGTTGCCGGCGAGACCTTCGTCGCGCTGGCCGACGGCAATGCACTGCAGGCCTACATCGAAGACCAGGCGCGCGACATCGGGCGGCGCCTGGACGTGCGCATCCGCATGAAGACCTTCGAAGGGGTGTGCATCATGGTCGGCCACGACATTGGTATCGGCATCGTGCCGCGGACCATCGCCCGCCAGCACCGGCGCAGCACGCATACCGTCGCCGTACCGCTCGCCGATGCGTGGGCACAGCGTCGCCTGTGCGCCTGTTTTGCCGAGTGGGCGCAGTTGTCATCGGCAATGCGCAGCCTGCTGCTTCACCTGGGCGTGCAGCCGCAGAAAAAGCTTTGAAATGTTGTTGACACATCCTCTGCCGTCCCGCACAATTCATTTCCTGAGTCGCCCAGGTGGCGGAATTGGTAGACGCACTAGTTTCAGGTACTAGCGGGTAAAACCGTGGAGGTTCGAGTCCTCTCCTGGGCACCACGACTCAAGATGATCAAACCCGCGAAAGCGGGTTTTTTCGTTTCCGGGGCCTGGCGAGCGCGGCATCGCAACCGCCACTCGGACTGTCGTATCTCGCACCACCCGGGCGTCGCCTGCGGGTGTATACCTCCCCCCGGCGCGCCGTCACCAGACCTTGAACGCCCCCCTTTTGGGGCGCATTTCACGTTCCCCGTTCAATTCGTACTTTTCCTAGTCGAGATCCACCCGATTCCTTTTCGGTGGGAGGCAGATTTACCGGAGCCGGTTGCAGGTCTATCGACACGACCGGACCAGCGCCCCCCTTTCCCCAAAGGACGCCCCAATGCAGCGCAGCATCATCTGCCCTCACTGCCACACCGGCTCGAACCACGGCGTACGCGTATGCGTGGGGTGCCAGGCCGAGGTCCACTACGGCGCATCGAAGGAGGCCGTAATGTTCGTCTTTGTCGCCGCCATCATCTGCGGCGCACTGGTCGGCAGCCGATTGCAGGCCACTGCCGGCTGGATCACGTGCGGCGCCGTACTTGTGGCGGGAATGTGGGCCATTTCCCGATTGTTCCGTGATCGGGTGGTGTTCAAGCGCGTCTATCGCACGCGCTGAACCTGCGCCGCTGCACTCCCCCAACGGCAGGGCCCGTGCGACCCACGTTGCACAAACAAAAACCCCGCCTTGCGGCGGGGTCAAAATACAGCAGGTGTTTCCAGGGAGTTTCAGTGCCCACCACCGGCGGCCGCACCCGCACCTGCGCCGAATGGCGGCTTGGCCAGCCACAGGAACGTAATGATCGCCAGGAAGATCCAGCCCAGCAGGAAGAAGATGTCGTTGAAGCCCATCTGCGATGCCTGGTGGTTGATCATGTTGTTCAGTACCGCTGCGCCGTGCTGCAGGTCGCCCTGCCCCATCGCCGTGACCTGGTCCTGCATGCCCGGCTGATAGGCCGAGATATGCTCGGTCAGGTCGGCATGGTGCACCTGGGTGCGCCGCGCCCACAGCCACGTCGTCAGCGACGCCGCGAAGCTGCCGCCCAGCGTACGCAGGAACGTGGCCAGGCCGGAGCCCGCCGCGATCTCGCGCCCATCCAGGTCCGACAGCAGGATCTGCAGCACCGGCATGAAGAACAGCGCGACGCCGATGCCCATGATCAGCTGTACGCCGGCCACGTGCATGTAGTCCACCTGCAGGTTGAAGTTCGAGCGCAGGAAACTGGTCATCGACAGCACGATGAAGGCGATCGTGGCCAGCATGCGCATGTCGAAGCGCGATGCATACTTGCCCACGAACGGGGTCATGATCACCGGCAGGATGCCGATTGGCGCCGTTGCCAGGCCCGCCCAGATCGCGGTGTAGCCCATGTCACGCTGCAGCCACTGCGGGATCAGCAGCGCCACGCTGAAGAACGCCGCGTAGGCCACCACCATCGCCAGCGTGCCGGCGCGGAAGTTGCGGTGCCGGAACAGCTTCAGGTCGACAATCGGATCCTTGTCGGTCAGCTCCCAGATCAGGAACACCGTCAGCGTCACCACGGCCACGCAGGCCAGCACCACGATCTTCATCGACGCGAACCAGTCCTCGTCGTTGCCCAGGTCGAGCACCAGCTGCAGCGCACCGACGCCGATCACGAGGGTAATCAGGCCGACGTAGTCCATCTTCGGCTTCTCGATCTGCTCCGGCCGCCCCTTCAGCTGGTTGCCCACCACCAAGGCAGCGAAGATGCCCAGCGGCACGTTGATCAGGAAGATCCACTCCCAGCTGTAGTTGTCGGTGATCCAGCCACCGAGGATCGGCCCGCAGATCGGCGCGACCACCGTGATCATCGCCAGCAGCGCCAATGCCTGCCCACGTTTCTCGCGCGGGTAGATCGAAACCAGCAGCGACTGCGTGATCGGGTACATCGGGCCGGCCACGAAGCCCTGCAGCGCACGCGACACCACCAGCATGCCCATGCTCTGCGCCAGGCCGCACAGCAGCGAGGTGATGACGAAGGCCAGCGTGGCCCAGACGAACAGCTTGCGTTCGCCGAAGCGGCGGCTGAGCCAGCCGGTCAGCGGCAGCGCGATGGCCGTGCTGACCGCGAACGAGGTGATGACCCAGGTCGCCTGCTGCGAACTGGCACCGAGGTTACCGGCGATGGTCGGCAGCGAGACGTTGGCGATGGTGGTGTCGAGCACCTGCATGAACGAGGCCATCGCCAGGCCGACAGTGCACAGTGCGACGCTGGGCGGCAGGAACCCGGAGGCCGCACCCGGCGCCGCCGGTGCGCCCGGAGCGCCGGGCGCGGCTGGAGCTTGTGCGGACATGGCGACCTCAGCCCACCTTCGCCTGCTGCTGCGGCAGGTTGCCCTGGATGATCGTGTGGATCACCTCGTCGGCATCATGCAGCTGCTTGGCATACACGTCGGTGTCGAACACCGTGCCCTTGGCCGGAGTGCTCGGCAGCACTTCGCCCTTCTGGTCGCGCAGGCTCACTTCAGCCTTCATCGACAGGCCGATGCGCAGCGGGTGTTCGGCCAGCTGCTTGGCATCGATGGCGATGCGCACCGGCACGCGCTGCACGATCTTGATCCAGTTGCCGCTGGCGTTCTGCGCCGGCAGCAGCGAGAACGCGGAGCCGGTGCCCAGGCCAAGGCTCTGGATGCGGCCCTTGTACTTCACGTCACCGGCGTACAGGTCCGACTTCAGTTCCACTTCCTGGCCCAGGCGCATGTGGCGCAGCTGGGTTTCCTTGAAGTTGGCCTCGACCCACATCTGCTCGGTCGGCACCACGGCCATCAGGGCGTTGCCCGGCTGCACGCGCTGGCCGACCTGCACCGAACGACGGGCGACGTAGCCGGAGACCGGCGCGACGATGCCGGCGCGGGCGTTGTTGAGGAAGGCCTGGCGCAGCTGCGCGGCGGCGGCCTGCACGTCCGGCTGGGTGGCGATCACGGTGTCGTCGACCAGGGCGCGGTTGCGCTCGACGGTCTCGCGCGAACCGGCCACGGCCGCTTCGGCCGCGGCCAGCTCGTCGCGGGCGTGGGCCAGTTCTTCGTTGGAGATGGCGCCGGTGGCGGCCAGGTCCTTGCGGCGGGCGTAGTCTTCGCGCACGCGCTTCAGGGTCACCTGGCGGGCGTTCAGGTCCGCCTGCGCGCCTTCCACGCTGCGGTACAGGCCGCGGGTCTGGCGCACGGTCTTGGCCAGGTTGGCAGTGGCCTGCTGCAGCGCCACTGCGGTGTCGGACGGGTCCAGCTGCACCAGCAGCTGGCCGCGCTCCACGCGCATGCCGTCATCGGCATTGATGGCGACCACGGTGCCGGCCACCAGCGGGGTGATCTGCACCTGGTTGCCCTGCACGTAGGCATCGTCGGTCTCTTCGAACCAACGGCCGAACATGAAGTACCACAGCGCCAAAGCGGCAAGCAGCAGCACGACGATCACGAACAGGCCGCGCAGCAGGTTGCCGCGGCGGTTGGGGGCGGCCGGGGCCGCGGTGTCTTGGGTCTGGCTCATGTCGGAGATCTTCAGGAATGCGAGGAATCGGAATGGGAGGCGATCGGTGCGCGGTCGGCGTCAGTGGGCTGGAAACCACCGCCCAGCGCCTTGCTCAGGCGCACCGAGGACTGCACCTGCTGCGACTGCAGGCCGGCCAGCTGCTGCTGCGACTGCAGCAGGGTGGACTGCGCGGTCAGCACGTCCAGGTAGCTGCCGATGCCGGCGCGGTAGCGCTGCTGGGCCAGGTCGAAGGCAGCGCGTGCGGTGTCCACCGCCTGCTGCTGCGACTGCGCCTGCTGTGCCAGCGAGCGCACCGCGTTGACCTGGTCGGCCACATCACGCAGCGCATCGAGCACGGTCTGGTTGTAGTTGGCCACCGCCAGGTCGTACTGCGCATCGGTGTTGGCCAGGTTGGCGCGCAGCTTGCCGCCTTCGAAGATCGGCAGGCTCAGCGCAGGGCCGATGTAGGCGAAGGTGGAACTGCTCTTCAGCAGGTCGCTCACATTCGGGGCGACCACGCCGGCCAGCGCGGTCAGGTTGAAGCTCGGGTAGAACTTCGTCTTCGCGACCTTGATCTGCTTGTCGGCCGCTTCAACGCGCCAGCGTGCGGCCACGATGTCGGGGCGACGGCCCAGCAGCTCGCTGGGCAGCACCCCAGGCAGCTGCAGCGCCACCGGGTTCAACGGCTGCGGGCGCTGGATCGACAGGCCACGGTCCGGGCCCTTGCCGACCAGCGCGGCCAGTGCGGTGCGGGCGGCGTCGATACGCTGCTGGGCGGCCTGCACCTGCTGCTGCGCGGCCGGCACGCGGGCCTCGGCCTGGCGCACCTGCAGATCACTGTCGATGCCGGCGCGGCGGCGCTGGCGGGTCAGCTCAAGTGACTTCTGCGAACGGCTCAGCTCTTCCTCGGCCACGTCGTTGAGCTGCCACGCGTAGGCCAGGTCGGCATAGGCCTGGGTGATGCCAGTGGACAGGTTCAGGCGGGCGGCCTGCGCTTCAACGGTGGCGGCGTGCGCACCGTCCACGGCGGCTTCCCAGGCGGCGCGCTTGCCGCCCCACAGGTCCACGCCGTAGCTGAAGTCGAAGGCGACCTGGCTGCTGCCGGCATAATGGCCACCGATCTCGCTGCCTGCCATCGACTCAGGCAGGCGCAGGCCGGTGTAGCCACCAGACACCGACAGGCTCGGCAGTTCGTCGGCACGCGCAGTGCCGACCTGGGCCTGGGCCTGGCGCAGGCGCGCATCGGCGGCGTCCAGGCTCGGGTGGCCGGCCAGGCCCTCGGCGACCAGCGCGTCCAGCTGCGCATCGCCCAGCGCCTTCCACCAGTCCTGCGCCGGGAAGCCGGTGGCGCTCAGGTCGGTGTCGGCCAGGGTGCGTTCGCTGTGCAGGCTGTCCACATCCAGCACGTGGCCCTGCGGATTGAGGCCACGACTGCTGGCACAGGCGGCCAGGGCCAGGGCCAGCGCTGACACCAGCAGCGTGCGCCCGGACCGGCGGAAAGTGAAATGCGGGATCGGGTTCATGGGGTCGTCAAGGAATCGCGGATTCGGGTAAGGAGGGACAGCAGCAGCGTGCGCTCGTCGGTTGAAAGATCACGCAGGGCGTAATCCATCACCGCGTCGCCGCGCAGCTTCAGCCGCGCCCACAACGCGCGGCCTTCATCGGTCAGCACGATCTGCAGCGCACGACGGTCCTGGGCATGCGGTTGGCGACGGACGCAGCCCAGTGCCTCCAGCTTGTCCAGCAGCCGGGTCACGGCGCTGGGCACCTGGTCGATGGCCTGGGCCAGTTCGTTGGCGGTGCACGGCGCCATGTTGGAAAGCACCTTCAACCCGATGTAGTGGGTGAAGCCGATGCCCAGGTCTTCTTCCGCCATGGACGCGTCGAGTTGGCGGACCAGCCCGTCGCGCACCTGGCGCAGCAGCAGGCCGAAGCTGGGGGGAGTGGTTGCAGGACAGATCATGGGGGAGCATTCTCTTCCAAAAAAAATATTTCTCAATGGAAATATTCGATCTGGCATCGAATGCTGTGTTGCAGCAATGGCTGGATCGGTGAAGGCGCCTACCTTAATGACCTGGTCAGCTGGCCCGGTAGTACAATTCAGCCAATGGATGACACATTTCAGCCAGCGGATATGATGAACAAGGCAGAAATCCCCCCTCCCAAGCGCCTGCTGCGCGACGACGCGCTGGACTGGTTCGAGCGCAACGACGGCCCATCGGTGGTAGCCTACCGCTTCGACAGCCCGCAGGGACTGGTCCGTGAGGTGGACTGGCACCATCACCAGCGCGCGCAACTGATCTACGTGGAGCGTGGCCTGCTGACCACCCGCACCTCGCACGGCACCTGGTCGTTGGCGCCGGGTTCGGCCGGCTGGATGCCGCCTCTGGAGCCGCACACGGTCACCCTCGACGGGCCGCTGCGTGGCTGGGGCATGGCGCTGGCCGCACCCGCCTGTGCCACCCTGCCCGCCGACCCCTGCGTGCTGGGCCTGTCCAAGCTGGCGCAGGCGCTGGCCGAGCGCATCTGCGAATGGCCGCTGGGCTATGACACCACGCCCGAGCGCCAGCACATCATCAAGGTGCTGCTGGACGAGATCCGCACCGCGCCGCGTCAGCGCATGCATCTGCCGATGCCCCACGACCGGCGCCTGCTGAAGATCGCCTCGCAGCTGCTGGCCGACCCGTCCGACGAGCGCAGCCTGGCCGAATGGGCCCACTGGGCCGGCCTGTCGCCGCGCAGCCTGACCCGTCACTTCCGCGACGAGACCACGCTCAGCTTCGCCCAGTGGCGGCAACAGGCCCGCCTGTCCGAGGCGTTGCGCCAGCTGACCGAGGGCCGCAGCGTGGCCGACATCGCCCACGCACTGGGCTTCAGCAGCGCCAGCGCGTTCGTCACCGTGTTCCGCCGTCACTTCGGGTTGCCGCCTGGGCGCTACCTGGCGCGGGCCGGGCATGGCCTGGAAACCGGGCTGGACCCAGCACGCGGCTTGGCATCCCCCGCCGCATCCGGATAATCACAGGATTGCGAGCGGCGACCGCCGTCGCCGCCTCCCGACATAGGTAACAACGCCGCATGACCGAACTTGCCCGTCCCGTGTTCCACGGATTCGAACAACTGCCGCTGCGCGAGTACGCCGAACGCGCCTACCTCGACTACTCGATGTACGTGGTCCTGGACCGCGCCCTGCCGTTCATCGGCGACGGCCTGAAGCCGGTGCAGCGCCGCATCATCTATTCGATGAGCGAGCTGGGCCTGAATGCCGCGTCCAAGCCGAAGAAGTCCGCGCGCACCGTCGGCGACGTCATCGGTAAGTACCACCCGCACGGCGACAGCGCGTGCTACGAGGCGCTGGTGCTGATGGCACAGCCGTTCTCGTACCGCTACCCGCTGATCGAGGGCCAGGGCAACTTCGGCTCCAGCGACGACCCCAAGTCGTTCGCGGCGATGCGTTACACCGAATCCAAGCTGACCCCGATCGCCGAAGTGCTGCTGGGCGAACTGGGCCAGGGCACCACCGACTGGGCACCGAACTTCGACGGCACCCTGCAGGAACCGACCTGGATGCCGGCGCGGCTCCCGCACCTGCTGCTCAACGGCACCACCGGCATCGCCGTGGGCATGGCCACCGACGTGCCGCCGCACAATCTCAACGAGATCGTCAGTGCGCTGCTGCACCTGCTGGACAACCCCGACGCCACCGTGCGCGACCTGTGCGAACACGTGCAGGGCCCGGACTACCCGTCCAGCGCCGAGATCATCACCGCGGCCAATGACCTGCGCAACATCTACGAGACTGGCAACGGCAGCGTGCGTGCACGCGCGACCTTCACCAAGGAAGCCAGCAACATCGTGATCACGGCGCTGCCGTTCCAGGTGTCGCCGTCGAAGGTGATCGAGCAGATCGCCGCGCAGATGCGCGCCAAGAAGCTGCCGTGGCTGGAGGACATCCGTGATGAATCCGACCACGCCAATCCGGTGCGCGTGGTGCTGGTGCCGCGTTCCAACCGCGTCGACGCCGACCAGTTGATGGGCCACCTGTTCGCCACCACGGACCTGGAGCGCAGCTACCGCGTCAACCTCAACGTGATCGGGCTGGACGGCCGTCCGCAGGTGAAGAACCTGAAGATGCTGCTCAGCGAATGGCTGACCTTCCGCAGCAACACCGTCACCCGCCGCCTGCAGCACCGCCTGCAGAAGGTCGAGCGTCGCCTGCACCTGCTGGAAGGCCTGCTGGTCGCCTTCCTCAACCTGGACGAGGTGATCCACATCATCCGTACCGAAGACGAGCCGAAGGCCGCGCTGATCGCGCGCTTCGGCCTGTCCGAGGAACAGGCCGAGTACATCCTGGAAACCAAGCTGAAGCAGCTGGCCCGCCTGGAGGAAATGAAGATCCGCGGCGAGCAGGATGAACTGACCAAGGAGCGCGAGAAGATCCTCGGCATCCTGGACAGCAAGGCCAAGCTGAAGAAGCTGATCCGCGATGAACTGACCGCCGACGCCAGGAAGTTCGGCGACGCACGCCGTTCGCCGCTGGTGCAGCGCCAGGCGGCGCAGGCCATCGACGAGACCGAGCTGGTGCCGAGCGAACCGATGACCGTGGTGCTGTCGGAGAAGGGCTGGATCCGCGCCGCCAAGGGCCACGACGTCGATGCATCCGCACTGTCGTACCGTGAAGGCGACGGGCTGCAGGGCGCGGTGCGCGCACGCAGCACCCAGCAGGTCGCGTTCCTCGACAGCGAAGGCCGCGCCTACTCGACGCCGGTGCACACCCTGCCCTCCGCGCGTGGCAATGGCGAACCGCTGACCGGCCGCTTCTCGCCGGCACCGGGCACCAGCTTCGTGACCCTGGCCAGCGCCGAGCCGGACACCCGCTTCGTGCTGGCCTCCAGCCACGGCTATGGCTTCGTCACCCGCTTCGAGAACCTGATCGGCCGCAACAAGGCCGGCAAGGCGATGCTGAACCTGTCGGCCGGCTCGTCGGTGCTGACCCCGTCGGTGGTCGCCAACGTCGCCACCGACCGCATCGTGGCGGTGACCAGTTCGGGCAACCTGTTGGCGATCGCCGCCAACGACCTGCCGGAACTGGACAAGGGCAAGGGCAACAAGATCATCGAGATCCCGAAGGCCAAGCTCGCCACCGAACGCGTCGTCGCCATCGTGGCGATCAGCCCGGGGCAGACCCTGCAGGTGCGCAGCGGCCAGCGCACCATGGGCCTGAAGTTCAACGAGCTCGACGCCTATCTCGGCGCCCGCGCCACCCGCGGCCACCTGCTGCCGCGCGGCTGGCAGAAGGTGGAAGGGCTGTCGGTGGAGTGAGAGCTGGGGCCCTGCCCCTGGCGGGTGTCAACCTTTGTTGACACGCCTCGCCGGGGATCAGACACGAAAAAGCCGGGGCATTCCCCGGCTTTTTCGTTGTCGGCTGGCGGGCGGTGGAGCAGCTGGCTGGCGAAGGCTGGCTGGCGATGCTCCGGTGCTGGCGGGCGACAGAACGCCGTGCTTCTGGTAGAGCCGATTGCTGGTCGGCTGCTCTTTGCTCTTGGTAGAGCCGACTGTCAGTCGGCTGCTTTACCGAAAAGCGGCCGACCAGCGGTCTGCTCTACCGGAAGGCAGCCGAGCATTGGCTCGGCTCTACAAAAAGCGGTGCCGGTCAGTGCGCCGGGGCGCCGCTGCCGTCGATCTTGCTCAGCTGGTACAGCTCCAGGCCGATGCGCTTGATCAGGCCCAGCTGCTGCTCCAGCCACCAGGCGTGGTCTTCCTCGGTGTCCTTCAGCTGCGCCAGCAGGATGTCGCGGCTCACGTAATCGCCCTTCTCCTCGCATAGCTTCATGCCGGCGGCGAGATTGTTCCGAACCGCGTATTCAGTGTCGAGATCCTTCTGCAGCATCTCTTCCACGGTCTTGCCCGGCTCGGTGGCATGCGGGCGCATGTCCGGGTCGCCCCCCAGGAACAGGATCCGGCGGAGCAGCGCATCGGCGTGCTGGGTTTCCTCTTCCATCTCGTGGTTCAGGCGTTCGTACAGCGCGAACAGGCCCTGGTCCTCGTAGCGGCGGGAATGGATGAAGTACTGGTCGCGCGCAGCAAGCTCGCCGCGCAGCAGTTCCTTCAGGCAGGCGATGACGTCCGGGTTGCCTTTCATGAGGGGGCTCCTGTGAATCGATGCGGCATAGGGTGCCGCATTTCAAAGTACGGTGATCTAATCGGAATCAGTCGCAGTTGCGCCTGCGGCTACAATCGGCCCACGAGTTCGGAAAGGACGTGCGATGCGACGTACATGGCGTTGGGTGCTGGGCGTAGTGATCGCCATCGTGCTGGTCACCGCACTGGTCCTGTGGCTGCTGCTGCGCGGCAGCCTGGCCGATCTGGACGGCGAGCATGCGCTGCCGGGGCTGGCCAAGCCGGTCACCATCGAGCGCGATGCGCTGGGCGTGGTCACCATCACTGCGGGCAGCCAGGCCGACGCGATGCGCGCATTGGGCCGCGTGCATGCGCAGGAACGTTACTTCGAGATGGACCTGATGCGCCGCAGCGCCGCCGGTGAGCTGTCGGCGCTGTTCGGACCGAAGGCCATCGACGCCGACAAACGCATGCGCGTGCATCGCCTGCGTGCACGCACCGAAGCGCAGCTGGACGCTGCATTGGGCGACAACGGCGATGCCGTGCGTGCCTACGTGGACGGCGTCAACGAAGGCTTGGCCGATCTCTCCGTGCGCCCGTGGACCTACCTGCTGCTGCGGCAGTCACCGCAACCGTGGCAGGCCAGCGACAGCGTGCTGACCGGACTGGCCATGTATGCCGACCTGCAGGATCCGGGCAATCAGACCGAGCTTGCGCTGAGCCGCATCCGCGCCGTGGTGCCGCCAGCGCTCTACGCGCTGATTGCCCACGACGGTACCGAATGGGATGCACCGCTGTTCGGCGAACCGAGCGGCAATGCTGCCCTGCCCGACGCCAGCCAGCTCCACCTGCGCACATTGAAGGGGAAGTCGGGCACCGAGCAGGAAGAAGCCGACGTCGTCGGCAGCAACAACTTCGCGGTGGCCGGGGCGCTTACCGCCGACGGCCGCGCGATCGTCGCCGACGACATGCACCTGGGCCTGCGTGCCCCCGGCCTGTGGTTCCGCGTGCGCCTGCGCTACCCCGATCCACAGGCTGCCGGCGGCCAGGTCGATGTCACCGGCTTCTCGCTGCCCGGCCTGCCGGCGGTGATCGTCGGCAGCAACGGGCACGTGGCCTGGGGCTTCACCAACAGCTACATCGACACCGCCGATTACCGCTCGGAACCGGCCAATGCCGAGGTGACCGTGCATGAAGAGCGGATTGCGGTGGCCGGCCAGGCCGACGTGCTGTTCCCGGTACGCGAAACCGCCTGGGGCCCGATCCTGCACGCCCATGCCGATGGCAGCGGTGACGCGCTGCGTTGGGTCGCCCACCTGCCCGGCGCGGTGCGGCTGGACTTCGGTGACCTGGCCCGCGCTGGCGATCTGGACGCTGCACTGAAGTTCGCCGACCACGCCGGCATTCCCGCGCAGAACCTGGTGGTCGGCGACCGCAGCGGACGCATCGCCTGGCGGCTGATCGGCGCCCGCCCGGATCGCGGTCCGGGCTGCGCGCCGGCCGGCTTCAGTGCCGGCAACAACCAGGACTGTGCGCCGTGGCCGATCCGCAGCGATGCTTCACCGGCATTGATCGATCCTCCCAACCACCGCCTGTGGACCGCCAACGGCCGCGTCCTCGACGGCGAGGCACTGGCCAGCGTCGGCAACGGTGGCTATGACCTGGGAGCACGGGCGCGGCAGATCCGTGACCTGCTGGCGATCCAGGAGCGCTTCGACGAGCACGACCTGCTGGCGATCCAGCTCGACGATCGCGCGGTGTTCCTGCAGCGCTGGTGGGCCCTGCTGCACGACGTCATCGAGCGCAGTGACGACCCTGCACTGAGGCGTTTGAAGGAGGCCAGCCATCAATGGGACGGCCGTGCCTCGGCCAGCTCGGTCAGCTACCGGGTGGTGCGCGAGTTCCGTACGCAGGTGATGACAACACTGTCCGATGCACTGCTGGCACCGGCCAATGCGCAGCTGGGCGATGACTATCTGGAGCCGCGCCTGGCCCAGCTGGAAGGCGTGGCCTGGCCGATGCTGCAGCAGCGTCCGGCCAATCTGCTGCCACCGGCCTTCGACAGCTGGGATGCGCTGCTGATCGACGCCGCACGCCGCACCGAGAGCGAGCTGGCCAGGCAGGGCCCACTGGCCAAGCGCAGCTGGGGCGAACGCAATACGGCGGCGATCTGCCACCCCATCGCACGGGCGCTGCCGGGCATCGCCAAACACTGGCTGTGCATGCCGGCCGACCGCCTGCCCGGCGACCGCGACATGCCGCGCGTGCAGACGCCGGGCTTCGGTGCTTCCGAACGCATGGTGGTTTCGCCCGGGCACGAGGCCGACGGCATCGTGCATATGCCCGGCGGCCAGAGCGGGCACCCGCTGTCGCCGTACTGGGGCGCCGGCCACGAAGACTGGGTGCATGGGCGGCCGACGCCGTTCCTGCCCGGCAAGGCGCAGCACACGATGACGCTGGTGCCAGCGCGCTGACGGCGGCACCCACATGCCCAAGGGTGCGCTGCACGCTGTAGAGCCGAGCCCATGCTCGGCTGCTTCTGGCGCCGAGCCGAGCATGGACTCGGCTCCACAGAATGTCGGCGCGGCGCTACCGGGTCAGCCCCTGCGCCGCTCGATCAGGTTCAGCAGTGGCCCGGTCATCGCCGTTGTCACCAGCGCCATGATCACCAGCACCGCGAACAGGCGGTCACCGAGCAGGCCAAGTTCGTAACCCAGGTTGAGCACGATCAGCTCCATCAGGCCACGGGTGTTCATCAGTGCACCCAGCCGCCACGCCTCACGGGTGGGCATGCCGGCACTGCGCGCGGCGCTGAAGGTACCCAGCAGCTTGCCGGTCGTGGCCACTGCGATCACCACACCACACAGCACGATGTCGCTGGCCTGCAGCGCGTCGGCGCGCATGCGAAGGCCGGTCATGGCGAAGAACAGCGGCAGCAGCAGGGTCACCGCGAACGGTTCGACGCGGGCCATCAACAGGCCGCGCAGCTGCGCGTTGGACGACACCGCCACGCCCGCAGCGAACGCACCGAACAGCGCGTGGATGCCCAACATTTCGGTGATCAGGGCACTACCCAGCGACAGCAGCAGGATGCCGAGCAGCCAGCGCCCCTCACGGCCCGGCGCAATCTGCTGGCGAGCGAACCACGGCTTCACCAGCCCCAGCATCAGCACCACGAAGGCGACCACGCACAGCAGATTGAGACTGGCCGGCAGCCAGCCGCTGGCCTGTGCCGCCGCCACGATCAGTGCCAGCAGGCACCATGCGGTGGCATCGCCCAAAGCCGCGCAGGCGATGGCGGTCTGGCCCAGCGGCGTCTGCGTGATGCCACGGTCGGCGAGGATGCGCAGCAGCACCGGGAACGCGGTGATGCTCATCGATATGCCAACGAAAAGCGCGAATGCGGTGAAGCCCACGCCCTGCGGGCCGTGCTGCGGGTACAGCCAGATCGCCAACGCGACGCCGAGCACGAACGGCACCGCGATGCCGGCATGGCTGACCGTGAAGGCGAAACGCCGGCGGCCGCGCAGTGCCGCCAGGTCCAGTTCGGCACCGGCCACCAGCAGAAACATCAGCACGCCCAGCTGGCTGAGCATGCCCAGAGGGCCCAGCGAACTGGCCGGGAACAGCGCACCCTGCAGCTGCGGCAGCAGGCTGCCGAGCGCCAGCGGCCCCATCATCAGGCCGGCCGCCATCTCGCCGATCACCGCCGGCTGGCCAAAGCGCTTGAGCAGCGCACCTGCGCCCTTGGCCACCAGCAGCAGCACCAGCAGCTGCAGCAGGAACAGGCCCAGCGGTGACGCCAGATGCCGTGCCCAGCTGCCTTCGGCAGCGACCGTGGTACGCGCAACCGCCTCGGGGGCGGCCGGCCCGGCATAGCGCGCCAGCAGCACGCCGGCCAGCAGCGGGACACCGGCCCAGGCCAGATAACGCCATCCCCATTTCGTGGGCCGCATGCCGCCGCTCGCCTGTACGTCCATGAACATTCCCCAATGCGCAGGGGGCGATCATACAAAAAGGGGACGGAGGGGATTAAGTCGTTTGTGCCCGCCGGGCATGGCCCGGCGCTACCATCGCTCGGTAGCACCGGGCCGTGCCCGGCGGAAGCATTACGCCAGTGCCTGCGCGTGCACCCCGGCGATCGCGCGACCCGACGGATCTGCAGCCGCGGCGAAGCTGGCGTCCCAGGCAATGGCCGCCGGCGACGAACAGGCGATCGACTTGCCACCCGGCACGGTCTCTGCGGCTGCGCGGCTGGGGAAGAACTGCTCGAACAGGTGGCGGTAGTAGTACGCCTCCTTGGTCTGTGGCGGGTTGTGCGGGAAGCGCTTGTCGGCCGCAGCCAGTACACGGTCGCTCACCTGCGCCTCGGCATGTGCCTTCAGCCCGTCGATCCAGCCGTAGCCGACGCCATCGCTGAACTGTTCCTTCTGCCGCCACAGGATGCTGTCCGGCAGGTAGCCATCGAACGCCTCGCGCAGCACCGCCTTTTCGATGCGGCGACCGCCAAAGCCGGCGCCCACCATCTTGTGCGCGGCATCGAAGCGCATCGCCACGTCGAGGAATTCGCGGTCGAGGAACGGCACGCGTGGCTCCACGCCCCAGGCCATCATCGACTTGTTGGCACGCAGACAGTCGTAGTTGTGCAGGGCGTCGAGCTTGCGCACCAGCTCCTCGTGGAATTCACGCGCATCCGGTGCCTTGTGGAAATACAGGTAGCCACCGAAGATCTCGTCGCTGCCCTCGCCGGACAGCACCATCTTCACCCCCATCGCCTTGATCCGCCGCGCCAGCAGGAACATCGGCGTCGAGGCGCGGATGGTGGTGACGTCGTAGGTTTCGATGTGGCGGATCACTTCCGGCAACGCATCGAGGCCTTCCTCGAAGGTGTACTCGAAGCCGTGATGAACGGTACCCAGCGCTTCGGCAGCAATGGCAGCGGCAGCCAGATCGGGCGAGCCCTTCAAGCCGATCGCGAACGAATGCAGGCGCGGCCACCAGGCTTCGGTCTGCCCGCCATCCTCGATGCGGCGACGTGCATAGCGCGCGGCTACCGCCGCCACCAGCGACGAGTCCAGGCCACCGGACAGCAGCACGCCGTATGGCACGTCGCTCATCAACTGGCGTTCCACCGCATGCTCGAAGGCCTGGCGCAGTTCGGCCAGATCGGCCTGGCGCCCCTGCACGTCAGCGTAGGTGCGCCACGACTGCTGGTAGTAGCGCACCAGCTCGCCACTGGCGCTGTCGAAATAGTGGCCCGGCGGGAACTGCGCGACATCGGCACAGGTATCGACCAGCGCCTTCATTTCCGAGGCCACGCGCAGGCGGCCCTGGGCATCGTGGCCCCAGTACAACGGCACCACGCCGATCGGATCGCGCGCCACCAGCACGCGGCCGGCATCACGGTCCCACAGCGCGAAGGCGAAGATGCCGTTGAGCTGCTCCAGCCACTGCGCCGGCGATCCGCCTTGGCGGTAAAGCGCGTTGATCACCTCGCAGTCCGAACCCGTCTGGAAGTCGTAGGCGGTGGTCAGCGTGGCCTTCAACTGCTGGTGGTTGTAGATCTCGCCGTTCACCGCCAGCGCCAGCTGGCCATCGGCCGACAGCAGCGGCTGCGAGCCACCGGCCGGGTCGACGATGGCCAGCCGCTCGTGGACCAGCAGCGCACCTTCGTCAAGATACACGCCGCTCCAGTCCGGGCCGCGGTGGCGCTGGCGCTGCGACAGTTCCAGCGCATGGCGGCGCAGAGCCGGAAGATCGTCACCGGCCTGCAGGCCGAAGATTCCGAATATCGAACACATGGGGGGAGCTCCTGTTGGGGGAATTTCACGGGTGGGAGGGTGTTCGACCGGCCATCCAGGCCCGGGTGGGGCTGCGCCCGGGCACAAAAAAACCCGCATCGACCGATGCGGGTTTTCTGGTGTCCGGGCGTGTGTTGCTGTCTATCTACCCAGGGCGCAGTCCCGCATCGGCCGCGCACGATTATTCGCGCGCAGATTATTGCGGTTGTTGTTATTGACGGCGGTGGCCAGGCGGATCGACATGGCATCGACCCTACCCCGGATTCCGGCGCTGCGCAACCGTTGCATTGGCAACCAGGTGAAGGTGTGCCGACCAACGGTCGGCACCCAGCAGTCGGCACTCACAGGGGGAGCGCCGGGCCGTGCCCGGCGCCATGCCTCACGCCAGCAGCCGTTCCACCAGGCGCTGGTAAAGCCCCGGCAACGCTTCCAGATCATCCACGCGCACGTTCTCATCCACCTGGTGGATGCTGGCGTTGACTGGCCCCACTTCGATGCACTGCGCACCCAGCGGCGCGATGAAGCGTGCATCGGAGGTGCCGCCACCGGTGCTTTCCTCAGGGGCACGACCGATGTGCTCGGCCAGCACCGCGCGTGCGGTGGCGCGCAGCGTGCCTTCCGGCGTGTAGAACGGCTCGCCGCTGCGATGCCACTTCAGCGCGTACTGCAGGCCGTGCCGGTCCAGCAGCGCGGTGATCTCCGTTTCCAGCTTCGGTGCATCCCAGTGCGGGTTGTAGCGGATGTTGAAATCGACCTCCAGCTCCCCGGGAATCACGTTGTTGGCGCCGGTGCCGGCACGGATGTTGGAGATCTGCAGGCTGGTCGGCGGGAAACTCTCGTACCCCTCGTCCCAGCGTCGCGCCGTCAGCTCGGCCAGGGCCGGCGCCGCCTGGTGGATCGGGTTGCGTGCCTTCTCCGGATACGCCACGTGACCCTGCACGCCCTGCACGCGCAGCTTGGCCGACAGGCTGCCGCGACGCCCGACGCGCAGCAGGTCGCCCAGCGCCGCTGTCGATGATGGCTCGCCGGTAATGCACCAGTCGATGCGCTGGCTGCGCTCGGCGAACAGGCGCGCGACGTGGCGCACGCCATCGATCGCGTCGCCTTCCTCGTCGCTGGTCAGCAGCACCGCCAGCGTGCCGGGGTGATCGGGATGCGCGGCGACGAACTGCTCGGCGGCCACCACGAACGCGGCCACGCTGCCCTTCATGTCGGCGGCGCCACGGCCATACAGCACGCCATCGCGGATCTGCGGCGTGAACGGATCGCTGGTCCAGGCCTCGCGCGGGCCGGTGGGCACCACGTCGGTATGGCCCAGCAGCACCAGCACCGGCGCACCCTGGCCGTGGGTCGCCCACAGGTTGTCGACCTCACCCAGACGCAGCTGGTCACAGTGGAACCCTGCCTGCTTCAACCGCGCCGCCAGCAGTGCCTGGCAGCCGGCGTCGTCCGGGGTAACCGAGGGGCGCGCGATCAGCTCGCAGGCCAGGTCGAGGACGGCACTCATGACTGGCCCACGCCGAAGCGGGCCTTGAAGCCGTTGTCACTGAAACCCTGGCTGGCCTTGCCGTCGGCCGTGACCACCAGCGGGCGCTTGATCAGCTGCGGGTACTCGCGCAGCAGCAGCTTCCATTCGGCCTCGGAGTCCGCGGCCTTGCGGTTGTCCGGCAGCTGCCGCCAGGTGGTGGAGGACTTGTTCACCATCGCCGCCAGCCCCCCCAGCTGCGCGGCCCATTCCAGAAGCGTTTCCGGGCTGGGCTTGTTGTCGCGGTAGTCGACGAAGGTGTACGGCACGCCGAAGCGGTCCAGCCACTTGGTCGCCTTCTTGCAGGTATCGCAGTTCTTCAAACCGTAGACAGTGGTGCTCATGGCCATCTGTGATGCTGGAAAACAGAGGGCCAGAATCTCACAACAGGCGCTCGGACACGACCCGGAACGGCGCGGCACGGTGGGTCGCCTGCCACAGCGCGGCGCACGCGGCAGGCGCGGCAGCATCCGCCCGAACAGGACGTCGGGGGGATGCCGGTAGCTCGCGTACTGCGCCGGATCCTCCGGCGCAGTCACCTTCAGTCGGCCAGGCCCCGCAGCAGGTCGTTGACGCTGGTCTTGCTGCGGGTCCTGGCATCGACCTGCTTGACGATCACCGCGCAGTACAGCGAATGGGTACCGTCCTTGCTCGGCAGCGAGCCGGACACCACCACGCTGTACGGCGGGATGTAGCCGTAGCTGATCTCACCGGTGGCGCGGTTGTAGATGCGGGTGCTCTGGCTGAGGAACACGCCCATGCCGATCACGCTGTGGTGGCCGACCACCACACCCTCAACCACTTCCGAGCGGGCACCGATGAAGCAATGGTCCTCGATGATGGTCGGGCTGGCCTGCAGCGGCTCCAGCACGCCGCCGATGCCGGCACCGCCGGACAGATGACAGTGCTGGCCGATCTGCGCGCAGGAACCGACGGTGGCCCAGGTGTCCACCATGGTGCCTTCGCCGACATAGGCGCCGATGTTGGTGAAGCTCGGCATCAGCACCACATCCTTGCCGAAATACGTGCCACGGCGAGCAATCGCGCCCGGCACCACGCGCACGCCGCCTCGGCGGAACTTCGCTTCGTCATAGCCGGCGAAGCGCGATTCGACCTTGTCCCAGAACGGTGCCGGGCGTGCATCGACCACCGCCATGTCGTTGACACGGAAATACAGCAGCACCGCCTTCTTCAGCCACTCGTTGACCTTCCAGCCGCCCTGGCCGTCCGGCTCGGCGACGCGGAATTCACCGCTCTCCAGGCCGTCGATCACACGGTTGACCAGCGGCCTGGTCGAGCCTTCCAGTTCGTGCAGGGTCAGCGTGGCGCGGCGTTCGAAGGCACTTTCGATGCCGAACTTCAGTTCTTCCACGCCCGGCGCGGCCGGCTTGCGCAGCGACTTGCGGGCGATGGTTTCGGCGCGTGCGGCTTCTGCGCTCTTGGCCGGGGCCTTCTTCGGTGCCGCCACCTTCTTCGCCGGCGCCTTCACCACCGCGGCTTTCTTCGGCGCGGCAGCCTTCTTCGCGGCCGGCACGGCGGCAGTTTTCTTGGCCGCTGCGCTCTTGGCGGTGGCAGCAGTCTTCTTAACAGGCTTGGTGGCCATCAGGCGGGGTCTCCGGCGTTTCGATCAGGGTCCAGGCAGGCCAGCATCGCGTCATGCAGCTGCTGCCGGGCAGGTTCAGTCAGGGGGAGGTCGTGTTCGTCACTGATCACGAAGGTGTCTTCGGCGCGTTCGCCGAATGTCGCAATGCGCGCATCATGCACGCGCAGGCCCTGGTTGCGCAGCACGAACGCCACATCGGCCAGCAGGCCGGGACGGTCGGGGGCGACCAGGGCAAAACGGGTTGCGCCCGGTTCATCGCGGAATTCGATGCGCGGCGCAAAACGGAAATGACGCAGCTGCCGCGGCACCACCCGGCGTGACGGCCGAAGCCGCGCAAGGTCGCCACTCAGGGCCTCGCGCAGCGCCGCTTCCAGATTGGCACTGTTGCCATCGGCAAACGTGTCGGCCGGGTTCACTTCGAAGGTATCGAAGATGGTGTCGGCCGGGCCGTCCAGCACGCGTGCACGGTGGATCCCGTAGCCCTTGCGGTCCAGGGTCATCACGATCGCGGCGAACAGGCCGTCGCGGTCGGGCGAGTGCACGAACACTTCCAGCGCGGGGTCGTCGACACTGATCCGGCGGACCTTGACCAGGGTCTGGCCCTGCTTCACCGGCACCAGCGCAGCGGCCTGCCAGGCCAGCTGCTCGGGGCGCAGGCGGATGAAGCCCTCATCGGGCATCACCGCGAACTGGCGGTCGATGGTGGCATCGTCGTAACCCTGCTCGCGCACCAGTGCGCGCACGCTGTCACGCGCCTCGGCCACACGCTCGGCGGCGGGCACCGGATGCTCCAGCCCTTCGCGCAACGCGCGCCGGGTGGCGAAGTAAAGGTCGGCCAGCAGGCGATCCTTCCAGGCGTTCCACAGTTTCGGGCTGGTGCCGGCAATATCGGCACAGGTCAGCAGATACAGGTAGTCCAGGCGGTCGCGGCTGCCGACCAGGGTGGCGAAGCGATGGATCACCACCGGGTCGGCAATGTCCTGCTTCTGCGCGGTCACCGACATGCGCAGGTGCTGTTCGACCAGCCAGGCGACCAGTTCGGTATCGGTGCCACTGAGCGCATGTGCCTGGCAGAACGCGCGCGCGTCCACCGCACCCAGCTCGGAGTGGTCGCCGCCGCGGCCCTTGGCAATGTCATGGAACAGGCCGGCCAGCAGCAGCAGCTCCGGCTTGCGCAGGCGCGGCCACACTTCGTGCGCGATCGAGAAGCGCTCGTCGGCACGGCTGCTGGCGAACAGGCCGATGTTGCGCAGGACCATCAGCGTGTGCTGGTCGACGGTGTAGACATGGAACAGGTCGAACTGCATGCGCCCGCTGACTTGGGCGAACGCGGGAATCCACTGGCCAAGCACGCCCAGCCGCGCCATGCGCGAAAGCGTGTCGACCGGGCGCTGGCCACGCAGCAGGGCAAGGAAGTGCTCGCGTGCGTCGGCGTCGGCCTGGTCATAGGCCGGCAGCAGCGGCAGCGACTCGGCCAGCGCACGCGCGGTCAGCGAATGCAGGCCGCGCACCTGCGGGTTGTTGGCCCAGCTGGAAAACAGCGCGAACACTTGGCCAATGTCGCCCTGCGGCCAGTCGGCCTCGTTGGCGGCCAGGTAGCCACGACGCAGGGAAAAGCCCACGGTCAGCGGCTCCGGCTGCGCCTCGCCGTCGAACTGCTCCTCGAAGCGCTGCAGCAGGCGGTCGCTGATCCGCCGCACCACCAGCGCGGCGCGGTAGAAGCCCTGCATCATTTTCTCGACACCGAGGCTCTCGGCGTCGTCTTCGAAGCCCAGGCGCGCGGCGAGGGTCTTCTGGTAATCGAAACGCAGGCGCTCTTCCGGGCGACGTGCTACCAGGTGCAGGCCAAACCTCAGTCGCGCCAGCACGGCACGTTCGCGCTTGAGCGCCGCGGCTTCGTCGGCACCCAGATGGCCGAGCCCGACCAGGGCTTCCAGGTCGCGCACGCCGAACGCGCGCAGTGCCATCCAGCCCAGCGTGTTGAGATCGCGCAGGCCACCGGGGCCATCCTTCAGGTCCGGCTCCAGGTTGTCGGCGGTATCACCGAAGCGCTGGTGACGGTTGCGCAGCTCTTCCAGCTTGGCCAGGAAGAAAGTGCGTGCCGGCCACAGTTCGCGATCGTCGATGGCCTCGCGCAGCGCGCGGCGGGCGGCGTCATCGGCCAGGATCGGACGCGCCTCGATCAGCGCGGTCAGCACGGTCTGGTCAGCCGCCGCCTCGCGGCACTGCAATGCAGAACGCACCGCATGGCTGACCGCCAACCCGCAGTCCCACAGCAGCGCGAACAGCCGCGCCAGGGCCGCTTCGTGCGCCAGTTGCGCCGGCGGATCGCCGAACACCAGCAGGTCGATGTCCGATCGCGGGAACAGTTCACCGCGGCCATAGCCGCCCACCGCGAAAAGCGACAGGCCGCTGCCGGCCGGCAGGCAACGCTGCCACGCCAGGCGGATCAAGTGGTCGGCAGCGCGCGCACGCAACGCCAGCAGGCGCTCGATGTTGTCGCCCTGGTCGAAGCGGCGGTACAGGCGTGCGTCGGCCTGCTGCAGCGCCTGCCGCGCCGCAGCGGCCCAGTCCGGGTCGTTGAGCGACGCGGCCGGCGTGTCCAGCAGCGAACTCGCCGGCAGCATCGTCAGGAAACCTGCGACTCGCCCGGCGACAGGGTCAGCACGTCGACGCCGGTCTCGGTGACCGCGACCATGTGCTCCCACTGCGCCGACAGCTTGCGGTCCTTGGTCACCACGGTCCAGCCATCCG
The DNA here is from genome assembly GCF_030985515.1 of Stenotrophomonas sp. Sm10. Taxonomy (NCBI): domain Bacteria; kingdom Pseudomonadati; phylum Pseudomonadota; class Gammaproteobacteria; order Lysobacterales; family Lysobacteraceae; genus Stenotrophomonas; species Stenotrophomonas sp. Sm10. Next base: position 66,237 of record NZ_JAPTFO010000007.1, on the reverse strand, counting down.
GCAGCACCTTGTTGTAGCGGGTGCCCTCGTTGATCATCGGTTCGATGGTGAAGGTCATGCCCGGCTGCAGCACCAGGCCCTGGCCCGGGCGGCCGTAATGCACCACCTGCGGCTCATCGTGGTAGACCTTGCCGATGCCGTGGCCGCAGTACTCGCGCACCACGCTGAAACGCTCGCCTTCGGCATAGCTCTGGATGGCATGGCCGATGTCGCCCAGGGTGGCGCCCGGACGCACGGCGCGGATGCCGCGCCACATGGCTTCGTAGGTGGTTTCCACCAGGCGGCGGGCCATCACCGACGGCGTGCCGACGAAGTACATGCGGCTGGTGTCGCCGTGCCAACCGTCCTTGATGACGGTGACATCGATATTGATGATGTCGCCATCCTTGAGCACCTTCCCTTCACTGGGGATGCCGTGGCAGATGACATTGTTGACCGAGGTGCACACGGTCTTCGGGAAGCCGCGGTAGCCGACGTTGGCCGGAATGGCGCCCTGCACGTTGACGATGTGGTCGTGGCAGATGCGGTCCAGCTCCTCGGTGGTGACACCGGGCTTGACGTGGGGGGTGACGATGTCCAGCACTTCGCTGGCCAAGCGGCCGGCGATGCGCATCATCTCGATTTCCTGCGGGGTTTTCAGATTCACGCTCATGGCACCCATTATCGCCGATCCGGCCGCAATCTGAACGAACGCCACCCAACTGGCATTCCGGGCCATGCACCGGGCCATGCACGCTTTCGGCAAGGAAAATGAAAGCGTGATGCCCTCCACCCTTTCGCCCGCCTGTTTATCACAGATTACAGACACTTACGCCACCTAAGCTGGGGTCACCGTCGCCGAAGCGGTGCCGATCGTGCCGCCTTCGCCTTGTTCAACGGACCTTCGGGTCAGGGAGGTTGTCCATGCGATCCGCGCTTCGTTCTCCGCTTGCCTGGGCCTTCGCCGGCCTCCTGCTGTCCAGCCCGGCCCTGGCCGCAGATACCACCACCTTCAACGTCACGCTGGTGGTCACCAAGGCCTGCACCATCACGGCCGCGGCCGCTACCAACGTCGACTTCGGCACGGCGGCGTCGACCACCGCCACGCCCACCCTCGGCCAGGGCACGGTCACCGCGCAGTGTTCGGCGCTGACGCCGTACACGATCGCGCTGAATGCGGGCGCCAACGCGGGCACCGCCAACGACGTCACCACGCGGCGCATGAAGAACACCAATGCCGCCGTGACCGCCAACAACTATGTCGGCTACCAGCTCTACCAGGATGCCGCGCATACCCTGGTCTGGGGATCCACAACCGGCACCAATACCCAGGCCGGCATCGGCACCGGCCTGGCCGTGCCGTACGTTGTCTACGGCCAGATCCTGAACCTGAGCACCAACAACCCGGCCACCGGCAGCTACCTGGATACGGTTACCGCCACGATCACCTATTGATGGAGCACGCCCGCATGGCCGGACTCCGCCCGTGGCGCGCCACCGGCGTGGCGCTGCTCGCCCTGTGCCTGCTGGCCACCGCCACCGCCGGCGCCACCAGCCTGCAGGTCGCGCCGACCAGCCTGCAGCTGGAGGCGCGCCAGCGTGCGGCTGAGCTATGGCTGACCAACAGCGGCACCGCGCCGGTGAAGCTGCAGGTGCGCGTGTTCCGCTGGGTGCAGCAGGACGGCCAGGAACGGCTGCTGCCCACCGATGAGCTGATGGCCACACCGCCCATGCAGGAACTGGCTGCGGGCCAGCAGCAACTGGTGCGGGTGATGCGTCCGGACAACGAGCCACCGCCTGCACAACGGCACTACCGGTTGATCGTGGACCAGATCCCGGACCTGGCCACGCGTGCCGAGGGCATGCAGTTCGTCCTGCGCTATTCGATCCCCGTGTTCGTGCAGCCTTCGGCCGGCGCCCTCGCCCCACAGTTGCAGGCTCGCCTGGTGACACTGGCGGATGGCCGCAATGGCGTGGAGGTGGCCAATACGGGTGACAGCTACGCGCAGATCGCCGATCTTGCGCTGGGCAGCGCCACGCGTCCGCGCATCGTCCATCCCGGATTGCTGGGCTACGTGCTGCCGGGCCAGGTGATGCGCTGGCCGATCGAGCGCGTGGCGATCGACCGCGACAACGACCAGATCACGGCCAAGCTCAATGGCGAGTCGGAACAGACGCCACTGTCGCCCCCACCGGCTCGCTGAGGCCTTGATGGGCGCGTTGCTGGCTGCCCTGGCTCCCGCGGCGACCGAGGCCGCCGATGCGTCCGGCGCGGCCGTTGATGTCTCCGGCGTGTCGGCCGATGCCACCCTGCCGCCCCCGACCCCACTGACCGCCAGCCAGACGCTGTACCTGGATGTGTCGCTCAACAGCACGCCACGCGGCCTGCTGCCGTTCATCGAGAACCGCGGCCGGCTTCAGGCCAGCCCCGAGGTGTTGCGCCAGCTCGGCTTCAATGCCAGCGGCGAGGTACCGGTCTACCTGGACCAGATCAGTGGCGCGGTGGTGCGCTACGACGCGCACATGCAGACCCTGGCGCTGGATGTGCCGCTGGACCAGCTGACCCTGCCGACCACGGTGCTCAGCCGGCCGCAGGCGCGTGCGCCGACTGGCACTGCCTCGCCGGGCGTGCTGCTCAGCTACGACGTATACGGCAGCCGGGTGGACACGCTCGGCAACCTCAGCCTGAGCTCGGAGCTGCGCGTGTTCGGCATCGGCAACGGGACTTTTGAGAACACCGCCATCAGCCGCCGCTACCAGCAACCCGGTGATCGCCGTTGGCGCGGCGAAAGCGTGCGCCTGGACACCCGCTGGAGCCTGGACTTCCCCGACAGCGCAACGACGCTGGAGGTCGGCGACTTCTACAGCGGCTTCGTCGACTGGTCCCGGCCAGTGCGCCTGGGTGGCGTGCAGATCGGTCGCAACTACGGGCTGCAGCCCTATCGCGTACTGACGCCCACGCCGAGCTTCCTCGGCCAGGCCGTGGTGCCCTCCACGGTCGAGCTGTACGTGGATGGCCTGCGCCAGTACAGCGGACAGGTCCCGGTCGGTCCCTTCCAGCTGGCGGCACAGCCTGGTATCAGCGGCACCGGCAATGCGCAGGTGGTGGTAACCGATGCGTTCGGCCGCATGCAGACACTGGATTTCAGTTTCTATGGCACCCAGCAACTGCTGGCCAAGGGCCTTTCGGACTGGTCGGTCGGCGTCGGCCAGCTGCGCGAGGACTTCGGCCAGCGCTCCTTCGGCTACGACGATCGCACGGTGGCCAGTGCCAGCTGGCGCGGCGGCATCAGCGATGCCTTCACTGGCGAGGCGCATGCCGAAGGCGGCGGCGGCCTGGCCCAGGCCGGCATCGGCGGCTGGTGGCTGCTCGGCGCTGCCGGCGTGTTCAATGCGGCCTATGCACGCAGTGATTACCACGGCCTGCAGGGCGGGCAATGGGCGCTGGGCTACAGCTGGAACAACCGCCGCTTCAACGTCAATCTGCGCAGCGTGCGCAGCCACGGCGACTACCGCGACCTGGGCGCACTGCAGGGCAACCTGCCACCGAGCATCAGCGAGCAGGCCACCCTCGGCCTGGACCTGCTGCGGCTGGGCACGCTCAGCGCAAGCTACCTGCGCCTGCGCTACCCCGACGGCGACGACAACCGCTACGCCAGCCTGTTCTGGTCGCGCAGCTGGAGCCAGCGCTGGTCGGCCTACCTGTCGCTGAACCAGAACCTGGACCAGAGCGACGACCGCAGCATCTACCTGTCGCTGACCGCCAGTCTGGGCAACAACCGCCAGGCCAGCCTCTCGAGCCAACGCAACGGCGACAGCCAGAGCTGGGTCGCGGACGTGACCCAGCCGGTGCCCGGCGATGGCAGTGCCGGCGGCGTCGGCTGGCGCGCACAGCTGCGCCATGGCGAGGACGGCAATGGCGGCCTGGCCGAGGTCGGCATCCTCAACGATACCGGCCGATATTCGTTCGGCGCCTCGCGCCAGGGCGGGCTGAACTATGCCTACGCCAGCGCCAGCGGCAGCGTGGTGTGGATGGGTGGCCACACCTTCGCCACGCGCGAAGTGTCGGACGCGTTCGCGGTGATCAGCACCAGTGGCGTCGGCGGCGTGCCGGTGCGGCTGGAAAACCGCCTGATCGGCGTCACCGATGATCGCGGCCTGCTGCTGGTCAGCCCGTTGCTGTCCTGGCAGCGCAACCGGGTCTCGATCGACACCCTGGACCTGCCCGAGGACATGCGTGCCGACCGCATCGAGAATTGGGTGACCCCGCGCCAGCGCGCCGGCACCCGGATTGCCTTCGAGCTGCGCTCGCGACCGTCGCTGAGCCTGACCCTGCTGGCAATGGACGGGCAGCCGCTGGAGGTGGGCAGCGAGGTGCAGCTGCCCGATGGCCGCCAGGCCACGGTCGGCTATGACGGCCTGCTGTACCTGGAAGACGTTGCCGCCGGCAGCGTGCTGTACGTCACCACCAGCCGCGGCCCCTGCCGGGTGAAGGTCCCCGACCCGCCCAGGGTGGTGGCGACCGGCGCGCGGCCGAAACCGGCGCCGCTGCAGTGCATTCCGGAGGTGGCGCCATGAGGACGTTGCTGCTCGGCCTGCTGCTGTTCGCTGGCCTGCTGGCGGCAGCACCGGCCCGCGCCGTCGCGGTCTGCACCGCGGTCGCCAATCCAACGCTGCCGTTCGGCAACATCAACAGCAATGCTCCTGGCCCGAGCACGGCCAACCTCAACATCACGGTGACATGCACCACCGCCGCGCTGAGCGCGCTGGCCACAACCGGTGTGCGCGTCTGCGTCGGCATCGGCGCAGGCAGTGGTGGCGGCAGCAGTTCAAGCTGGCGGACGATGAAGACCAGCAGCAGCGACAGCATGAACTTCCAGCTCTACAACTCCTCGAACTTCAGCCAGGTGACGGGGTTGGTCCCGCGCGGCACGCCCCCGGCACAGGAACTGACCATGACCTACAGCGTGCCGCTGGTCGCCGGCGGCAGCGGTGCGCAGTCCGTGCAGCTGTTCGGGCAGATTCCGGCCAACCAGATCCTGGCCTCCGGCGCCTACAGCAGCACCTTCAGCGGCGCCGACGTGGTGTTGACCTGGGCCTGGAACGAGGTCCTGCTCGGCAATGCCACAGTGCCCGCCACCTGCAACGGCGGCGCCACCGGCACCAACAGCGCAAGCGCAGCCTTCAGTTTCACCGCCAGCGCCAATGTGCTGCCGCAGTGCGGCAGCTACGTCACCACCGACATGAACTTCGGCAACGTCACCGGCGGCATTCCCGCCAACATCGACCGGACCGCCACGCTGACACTGACCTGCCTGAAGAACACCGCCTTCCAGGTCGGACTCAACAACGGCCGGAACAACCCTGCCGCGACCAGCATCCGCCGCATGGCCACCACCATCGGCGGCAGTACCTACTACCTTCCCTACGAGCTGTACCGGGACTCGGCCCGGAGCCTGCGCTGGGGCAATACGTTGACTGTCGACACGGCCAGCGGCACCGGCACCGGCAGCGCACAGCAGCTGACCATCTACGGCCGGGTGCCGCCGGTCACCGGCCAGCCCCCGGCTGGTACCTACAACGACCTGGTGACGGTGACGATCACCTATTGACCGGCGTGCCGACCAACGGTCGGCAGCCACCGGACGAAGGCCGTGCCGAGCGCCGGCTTGGCGCTACAGTTCCGGCACATCCCGCCGATACCGCGCAGCAGGTCTTTCAGCATGGTGGATGGCAGGTGGTTCGCACATTTTCGATCGCGGCGATGCTGGTCGCCAGTACGCCGGCCTTGGCCGAACCCGGCAGCTCCCTGCAGATCCGGCTGACCGTGGTCGACTCCTGCAGCGACGACACCGGTGGCGCGCGCTGTACGGCGCCGCACCAGCGCAGCGATACACCCCAGCTGCCATCCCAGGTGCGCGAGCTCGCACCACCGGCGACGGACGAGAACGCAACACCCGCCGTGACCCTCATCTACTGATGCGCGCGCTGCTGATCCTGCTTGCACTGCTGGCGCAGCCGGCTGCGGCGCTTGAGGTGTTGCCTACCACCCTGCAGCTGCCGGCCGAAGGCGGCCGCGCCGAGCTGTGGCTACGCAATCCCGGGCCCGGCCGCTGGCAGGGCCACGTGCAGGTGCTGGCCTGGGATCAGCAGCTGGACGCCGAACGACTGCAGCCCAGCGACCAGATCCGGGTCAGCCCGGCGCGGCTGGATCTCGCCCCGGGCGGTACGCAGCGCGTCTGGCTGCTGCCACGCGATCCGGCCGCGGCAATGGGTGAACAGGCCTACAGGATCGTGCTGACGCCGGCGCTGGCAGGGCTGCCGCGCTACTCGCTACCGCTGTTCCGGGGCGCCGCGGCGCCAGTGCTGCACGCCCGCCTGCAGGGTCGGATCGAGGCCCTGGGGTCGCAGCCTGCGTTGCGACTCAGCAACTGCGGTACGCTGCACGGCCGCCTGCACGACCTGCGTTTCATCGCGGCGGACGGCCAATCGACAGTGCTGGTGGGCGGGCTGGCCGGCTACATCCTCGCCGGCCATGAACGACGCTGGCCCCTGCCCGCCCGCGCGGACAGTTACGCAGGTGGCCGCTTCCGGGCACGCCTGCAGGACGGCCGCGAGGTCGATCTGGCCGCATCTGACCCCGCAATTGCAGCGAGCGCCCGCAGCGGGCTATAATCGTCCGGATTCCTGCCGCCTGCGTGCGCGGGAACCCGTCCACACCGGACGTCACCGGTGAATCCACACCTGCTGCCCCCATCCGTGCCGGGGTGCTCCGCAAGGAGTTCGGCCACGGAGGCAACAGGGAAGCCCAACCCCGGAACCGATCGCGCTTCCACGCGTCCCGCATACCTATTCCCGCGGGCGGAATCGCTGGTTCCATATCAGGAGTATTGCAATGCCCCAGGTCACCATGCGTCAGATGCTGGAAGCCGGCGTCCACTTCGGCCACCAGACCCGCTACTGGAACCCCAAGATGGCTCCGTACATCTTCGGCGCCCGCGGCAAGATCCACATCATCAACCTGGAAAAGACCGTCCCGCTGTTCAATGACGCGATGAACTTCATCTCGTCGGTTGCCCAGAAGCGCGGCACCGTCCTGTTCCTGGGCACCAAGCGCAGCGCCCGCGAAACCATCAAGGAAGAAGCCGAGCGTTGCGGCATGCCGTTCATGAACCAGCGCTGGCTGGGCGGCACCCTGACCAACTTCCGTACCGTCAAGCAGTCGGTTGCCCGCCTGAAGGAACTGGAAGCCGGTGAAACCGACGGCACCTTCGAGAAGCTGGTCAAGCACGAAGTGCTGGGCCTGCGTCGCGAGCGCGACAAGCTGGAAGCCTCGCTGGGCGGCATCAAGGACATGAACCGCCTGCCGGACGCGATCTTCGTGATCGACATCGGCCACGAAGACATCGCGATCAAGGAAGCCAAGAAGCTGGGCATCCCGGTCATCGCCGTGGTCGACACCAACTACAACCCGGAACTGGTTGATTACGCCATCCCGGGCAACGACGACGCCATCCGCGCTGTGCAGCTGTACGCCCGCGCCGCTGCCGACGCCGTGCTGGAAGGCAAGGCTGCTGCTCCGCACGCCGCTTCGGTGCGTGAGGAAGAGTTCGCTGAAGCCGCTGCCGAAGGCGAAGAGAAGCCGGCCCGCCGCGCTCCGGCCAAGAAGGCTGCCAAGAAGGGCGACGACGCCCAGGCCTGATCCAGGCCACAGGGTGGACGCCCGGCGTCCACCCTCCTGCACGCAGCCCTTGGCGCGTGACAGGACCGTGTCACACGGGCCGGCCACCATGCCGGCCCAACCCCTTTCTTTCGTGAGGTAATCCCGTGGAAATCACTGCTTCCCTGGTCAAGGAACTGCGCGAGCGCACCGGCGCCGGCATGATGGAATGCAAGAAGGCGCTTACCGAAGCCAACGGCGACATCAACGCCGCTGCTGAAGCCATGCGCAAGTCCGGCGCTGCCAAGGCCGACAAGAAGGCTGACCGCGTGGCCGCCGAAGGCCGCCTGGGCCTGGCCCAGGATGGCGGCAAGGCCGTGCTGGTCGAAGTCAACTCGGAAACCGACTTCGTCGCCAACGACGACAACTTCAAGACCTTCGTCAACGCCGTCGCCGCTGCCGCCCTGGCATCGGGCGCCAACGACGTGGAAGCCGTGAAGGCTGCCACGCTGGCCGATGGCCGCACCGTTGAAGAAGCCCGCGCCACCGCCGTGCAGACCCTGGGTGAGAACATCCAGATCCGCCGCATGGTCAAGGTCGACACCACCGGCAACATCGGCGCCTACGTCCACACCAACGGCAAGGTCGGCGTGCTGGTTGACCTGATCGGCGGCGACGTCGAGCTGGCCCGCGGCCTGGCCATGCACGTGGCCGCGCTGAAGCCGCCGCACAACAAGGCTGCGGACGTTCCGGCCGACTTCGTCGAAAAGGAAAAGGAAATCGAGCTGGCCAAGATGTCCGAGAAGGACAAGGCCAAGCCGGCCGAGATCCTGGAAAAGATCATCAGCGGCAAGATCAACAAGATCGTCAGCGACGTGACCCTGTACGGCCAGACCTACGTGCTGGGCGACACCACCGTCGAGCAGGTGGTCAAGGCCGCTGGCGCCGATGTGGCTGGCTTCAAGCTGCTGATCGTCGGCGAAGGCATCGAGAAGGTGGTGGAAGACTACGCCGCCGAAGTTGCCAAGGCGATGCAGGTCTGATTCCAGCCCTCCGGCTGTGAAGCGACCAGAAGGAGCCGCGGGAAACCGCGGCTCTTTTTTTGTACCCACTGCATCGGTGGGTGGGCACCGTTGGTGCGCGCACTGACGCCAGGCACAGCCCGATATCAGGGCTCTTTGCGTTGCGCGCGAATCAAGCCGATACTCGGCGCAGGGAATCCACAGTCGCGTAGCAGGAAGGAAAATCGCGGACTGTGATGCATTCCTAGGTATTCTTGTCCTAATGGAATTGAACGACCCGACATGCCTCCCGAGCTGACAGCTGCCCTGGCGCTCTGCCGCAACCTGCCCTCGCCGCCCGGTATTGCCCTGCGCATCATCGAGCTGGCACAGGACCCGGAAGCGGATATCGCCACCGCCGCCGACATCATCGCCATCGACATGGCGCTGAGCGCTCGCATGCTGCGCATCGCCAATTCGCCGCTGTACGCCAGCCGCCGCCGCATCGAGAACCTTGGCCAGGCACTGACCATGCTCGGCCTTAACGCCACAATCAGCCTTGCCCTGGGTTTCACCGTCACCCAGGGCCTGACCGGCGGCGCAGGCGCCGACCACGACCTGCGCCAGCGCGCGTGGAAGCGCAGCATTCTCAGTGCACTGGCCGCCAGCCAGCTGGGCCAGGCCCGCGGCCTGCGCCGGCTGGAGGAACTGATGCTGGCCGGGCTGCTGCAGGACCTGGGCGTGCTGTGCCTGGCCCAGGCCGAATCGGAGCGTTACCTGCCGCTGCTGCGCGAAGCCCGTGACAACACGGACCTGGTCGCCCGCGAACGCGACGCGCTCGGCTGCAGCCACGCCGATGTCGGCGCCTGGGTGGCCGAGCAATGGGGCCTGCCACGCTATCTGGTTGAGAGCATCAGCCACAGCGAGGACGACGACGCCGCCGATTCGCCGTTCCAGGCCTGCGTGCAGCTGTCCGGCGCCGTTGCCGACATCTGGCTGGACGATGACGCCGATGCCGCCCGCGAGCGCGCCCTGCACCAGGTGCATGAGCGGCTGGAACTCGACAGCGCCCGTTTCGACCAGGTGCTGACCCGCATCAGCGAGGCCCTGCCGGATATCGCCAGCCTGTTCGAGGCCGGCCTGAACTCGCCCTCGCGGGTCCGCGAGCTGATCGACCACGCGCAGGAGCTGGCCACCCTGCGCAACCTGCGCGAGCTGCAGGATGCCGAGCAGGCACGCCGCCGCGCCGACGAATTCGAGGCGCGGGCCAAGCGCCTGGCTGACCAGGCCCACCGCGACGCCCTGACCGGCGTGCTCAACCGGCGCCAGCTGGAGGCGGTGCTCGAGCAGGAGTTCCTGCGCGCCGGGCGTCAGGGCTGGCCGCTGTCGGTGGCCTTCATCGACCTGGATGACTTCAAGAAGATCAACGACGCCCACGGCCACCTGACCGGCGACGAGGTGCTGCGCGCCTTTGCCGGCAAGCTGCAGGGCCAGCTGCGCCATAGCGATACCGTGGCCCGCTTCGGCGGCGAGGAATTCGTCGCGCTGCTGCCCAATACCAGTGAGTCCGTGGCCCTTGACGTAATCCGGCGCGTACTGGCCAACATCGTCGCCACGCCGATGGCCGAACTGGAGGGAGGGCCGCTGTTCGTCACCTTCTCCGCCGGCGTGGCTACCCAGGGCGGCTACGAGCGCTTTGCCGACGTGCAGGACCTGCTGCGCGCCGCCGACGACGTGCTGTACCGCTCGAAGAACCTGGGCCGTAACCGGGTGATCGCCCGCTCCCCCGGTGCGCTCGGCCACGACGAGCTTTCAGCCACCGCCGGCGCCGAGCTGGGCTGAACGGGACGCCCTGCATGACCGGGGCGGATGGCAGGATTTCGCGCCGCAGTGCACAAAACACTTTGGCCCTACGCCGCATGCGCGTAGAATCCCCCGCGATTTCCACGCACCCGAGGTCCCCATGTCCAAGCTCGCCTATCGCCGCATCCTCCTGAAACTGTCCGGGGAGGCGCTGATGGGAGATGAGGACTACGGCATCGACCCGAAGGTCATCAACCGCCTGGCCCGTGAGGTCATCGAAGCCCAGCAGGCCGGTGCCGAAGTGGCACTGGTGATCGGCGGCGGCAACATCTTCCGCGGCGCCGGCCTGGCCGCTGGCGGCATGGACCGGGTCACCGGCGACCAGATGGGCATGCTGGCCACGGTCATCAACGCCCTGGCCATGCAGGACGCCCTCGAGAAACTGGGCGCCAAGGCCCGCGTGATGAGCGCGATCAAGATCAACGACGTGTGCGAGGACTACATCCGCCGCCGCGCCATCCGCCATCTGGAAAAGGGCCGCCTGGTGATTTTCGCCGCTGGCGTCGGCAGCCCGTTCTTCACCACCGACTCCGGCGCCGCGCTGCGCGCGATCGAGATCGGCGCCGACCTGCTGCTGAAGGCCACCAAGGTCGATGGCGTGTACGACAAGGACCCGAACAAGCACAGCGACGCGGTCCGCTTCGACAGCCTGAGCTACGACGAAGTCATCCGCCGCGGCCTGGAAGTGATGGATACGGCGGCCTTCGCGCTGGCCCGCGACAGCGACCTGCCGATGCGCGTGTTCGACATGGGCCAGCCGGGTGAGCTGCTGAAGATCCTCAGCGGCGCGAACATCGGCACCCTGGTCCAGGGCCGCGACCCGGCCTGAGCCTGAGCGCCAGGCGAGCTCCGGGCCGATTCAGGCCCGGCAGCGTCCCGTATTCGCCTATAATCGCCCGATTCCAGTTACACCCAGGACCCGGCGATGCTCAACGACATCAAGAACAACGCGCAGACGCGCATGGCCAAGAGCATCGACGCTCTGAAGCACACCCTCACCTCGATCCGCACCGGCCGCGCCACCCCGGCCCTGCTGGACCGTGTCACGGTCAGCGCCTATGGCAACGCCAGCACCCCGCTGAACCAGGTCGCGTCGATCTCCAACGCCGACGCGCACTCGCTGCTGGTCACGCCGTTCGACAAGGGCATGATCAAGGAGATCGAAAAGGGTCTCTACAACGCCGAATTCACCCCGAACACGCTGGGCACTGCGATCCGCATCAACATGCCGCCGCCGACCGAAGAGCGCCGCAAGGAGCTGGTCAAGCAGGTGCAGAAGGAAGGCGAAGGCGCGAAGATCGCGATCCGCAACATCCGCCAGGACGCGAACAAGGAAATCGCCAAGCTGGTCAAGGACAAGGCGATCAGCGAAGACGAGAAGAAGCGCGGTGAAGACGACATCCAGAAGTTGACCGACACCAACATCAAGGACGTCGACAAGGTCGTTGCCGACAAGGAAAAAGAACTGCTGTCGGTCTGAAGTCGATGCCTTCAGTCCCACCTCCGTTGCCGGCCGCCCTGCCCCGCCACATCGCCATCATCATGGATGGCAATGGGCGCTGGGCACAGCAGCGCCGTCGTCCGCGCGTGATCGGCCACCGGGCCGGCGCGCGCGCGGTCAACCGCACCATCGAGCGCTGCCTTGAACTGGGCATACCGGCGCTGACCCTGTTCGCGTTTTCCAGCGAGAACTGGGGCCGGCCGCAGGAAGAAGTCGATGCCCTGATGAAGCTGTTCCTCGGCGCGCTCGACCGTGAAGTGGACGAGCTGCATCGGCGTGGCGTGCGCGTTCGCTTCATCGGCGAACGCGAGCGCTTCGGTGCAGGGCTGGTCAGCCGCATGCAGCTGGCCGAGCAGCGCACCGCCGACAACACCACCCTGACCCTGTCGATCGCCGCCAGCTACGGCGGCCGCCAGGACATCGCCCGCGCCGCGCGCGCCCTGGCCGTCGAAGTGGCGGCCGGTCGCCTTCTGCCCGAGCAGATCGATGAATCGCTGCTGGGCAGCCAGGTGGCCCTGGCCGACCTGCCACCGCCGGACCTGTTCATCCGCACCGGTGGCGACACCCGCATCAGCAACTTCCTGCTGTGGCAGCTGGCCTATACCGAGCTGTGGTTCACCGATGCCCTGTGGCCGGACTTCGATGCCGGGCAGCTGCAGCAGGCGCTGGACGCCTATGGCAGACGTGAGCGTCGTTTCGGCCTGACCAGCGCCCAGATCGCCGCACTGGCCACCGAGACTTCCAGCCCATGACCAAGATCCGAGTCCTTGCCGCGCTGATCATGGCGCCGGTCGCCATTGCCGCGATCCTGCTGCTGCCGACCCAGTGGCTGGCAGCGGCGGCCGCTGCGGTGCTGCTGATCGGCCTGTGGGAATGGCTGAAGCTGGCCGGCATCGAAGACACCCTGGCGCGTACCGTGCTGCTGGTACTGAACCTGCTGCTGATGGTGCTGCTGGTCTGGGCCGATGGCAGCACGCTGGTGCTGTTCCAGATCACCACCCTGGCCGGCGTGGCCTGGTGGCTGGCCGCGCTGGTCTGGTTGCGCTTCTTCAACTTCGGTGCGCAGCCGTCGGCACCCTCGCGCATCGTGAAGATGCTGGCCGGTACGCTGGCCATCGTTCCGGCCTGGGCTGCGCTGGTGCTGATCCATGCCGGCGGCGATCCGCCGGGCAGGCAGGGCCACCTGTGGCTGCTGGCTGCGCTGGCACTGGTCTGGGCGGCCGATTCGGGCGCCTATTTCGCCGGTCGTCACTTCGGCAAGCACAAGCTGGCCCCACGGATCAGCCCCAACAAGACCTGGGAAGGCCTGTTCGGCGGCCTGCTGGCCGGTGTCGCCGTGGCCCTCGGCCTGGGCTGGCTGGCCGGCATCGACGCCGGGCACCTGCCAGGCCTGCTGATCACCTCGGTGGTGGCCGTGTTCGCCTCGGTGCTGGGTGACCTGTTCGAAAGCCTGATCAAGCGCCACGCCGGCGCCAAGGACTCCGGAAACCTGATTCCGGGCCATGGTGGTGTGCTCGATCGTGTCGACGGTGTCCTGGCTGCCGTGCCGGTGTTCGCACTCGGCAAGGAAATCTTCGGATTCTGACCATGAATGCTGTCGCAGACCTGCGCCGGGTCGCCGTGTTCGGCGCCACCGGCTCGATCGGTGCTTCCACGCTGGACGTGATCGCCCGCCACCCGCACCGCTACCAGGCCACGGTGCTCGCTGCCGGCCGCCAGGTGCAGGCGCTGCTGGCACTGTGCCGCCAGCACAGGCCAGCGCACGCGGTCATCGCCGACGAAGCGCTGTTCACCGAACTGCGCGACGGCCTCCGCGATGCGGGGCTGTCCACCGAGGCGCATGCCGGCCATGCCGCGCTGGACCAGTTGGCCGCCAGTGACGCCTGCGACACCGTGGTCGCCGCGATCGTTGGCGCGGCCGGGCTGTCTTCCACCCTGGCCGCAGCCGCCGCGGGCAAGCGCATCCTGCTGGCCAACAAGGAATCACTGGTACTGGCCGGTGAGCTGCTGACCCGCACCGCTGAACGCGCGGGCGCCGAGATCATCCCGATCGACAGCGAACACAGCGCAATCTTCCAGTGCCTGCGCTCACGCGATGCCAGCGTTGATGGCGCCGGCGTGCGCCGGATCCTGCTGACCGCCTCCGGCGGCCCATTCCGTGGCCGCAGCCGCGACGAACTGGCCCAGGTCACCCCGGCCCAGGCCGTTGCCCACCCGAAATGGTCGATGGGGCCGAAGATCTCGGTCGATTCGGCGACGTTGATGAACAAGGGCCTGGAAGTCATCGAGGCCCACCACCTGTTCGGCGTACCCGGCGAACGCATCGAGGTACTGGTGCACCCGCAGAGCCTGGTCCATTCGCTGGTCGAGTTCGTTGACGGTTCGACCCTGGCACAGATGGGCCTGCCGGACATGCGCACCACCCTCGCCGTTGGCCTGGGCTGGCCGCAACGCATCGAATCGGGCGTGGCCGGGCTGGATCTGCTGGCCCAGGGCCGGCTGGATTTCGAGGCCCCGGACACGGACGCGTTCCCCTGTCTGGCGCTGGCCTGGCAGGCCATGCAGGCCGGCGGCACCGCACCGGCGGTGCTGAACGCCGCCAATGAAGAGGCGGTTTCAGCGTTTCTTCAGGGCCGGATCGGTTTCCTGACCATCCCGAAGCTGGTTGCTAACGCTCTTTCAACACTGCCGACCCAGCCAGCCGATACACTGGAGGTCCTGTTGTGCGCCGACCAGCGGGCACGCCAGCTCACCCTGAACGCCATCGACGCCGCCTGAACGACTGCCTCGCCCAGCATGACGCCGCCGCCCCTGCCCGCCATTGTGAGCCTGCATGACTGACTTCATCGGATCGGTCTGGTGGATGATTGTCAGCCTCGGGCTGCTGGTCACGTTCCACGAGTTCGGGCATTACTGGGTCGGGCGCCTGTGCGGGGTCAAGATCCTGCGCTTCTCGGTCGGCTTCGGCCGGCCGCTGTGGTCGCGACGGGACAGGCACGGCACCGAGTTCGCCATTGCCGCCATCCCGCTCGGCGGCTACGTGAAGTTCCTCGACGAACGCGAGGTTGAAGTCCACCCCCACGAGCGCGGCCAGGCCTTCAACAACAAGAGCGTCTGGCAGCGCATTGCCATCGTTGCCGCCGGCCCGATCGCCAACCTGCTGCTGTGCATCCTGCTGCTGTGGGCGATGTTCGTGATCGGCAAGCAGGATTATTCGCCGACGATCGGCCGTGTCAGCGGCATCGCTGCCAGTGCCGGGCTGGCCAGCGGTGACCGCGTGCTGCGCGTGGACGAGCGCCCGGTCGTTACCCTCGGTGAAGCCAGCATGGCGCTGACCGCGGCCGCGATGGACCGCCGCGACGTGAGGCTGGAGGTGCTGGATACGGCTGACCAGGTACGCATGCGCACTCTGCCGCTGTCGCAGCTGCCGGCAGGTTTCGATGAGCGGCGGGTGCCGATCCTGGCCGGCCTGTACTGGCAGTCGTGGCTGCAGCCGGCGCTGGTCGACTCGCTGACGCCGGATTCGGTGGTGGCCGGGCAGCTGCAGCCGGGGGACCTGATCGTGGCCATTGATGGCCAGCGCATCGATGGTGCCGATCAGGTCATCGGCGAGATCCAGACGCTGGGCCGCGCCGGCGGCCCTGGCATGATCGAGGTCCTGCGCGGCGGTGAACGCCTGGCGCTGGAAGTCACCCCGCGCCAGGGCAAGGATTCCAGGGGTGAACCGACCTGGCAGATCGGCGTGCAGTTCCCGACTTCGTTCAGCCCTCCCTACGACACCCTGCTTCGCTATGGCCCGCTTGACGCGGTCACCGTGGCCGTGCGCGAAACCGGCCGCCTGGCGGCAGATTCGCTGGGCATGATGGGCCGAATCGTCACCGGCAAGGCCTCGCTGCAGAACGTGTCCGGGCCAGTCACCATCGCCCGGGTGGCCAATGTCTCGGCCAAGCGCGGCCTCGACTGGTTCCTGCAGTTCCTTGCCCTGCTGTCCCTCAGCCTGTGCATCATCAACCTGCTGCCGATCCCGATCTTGGACGGCGGCCACCTGCTGTATTACCTTATCGAGTTGGTCAAGGGCAGCCCGCTGAGCGAGCGTGCCATCGCCGCCGGCCAGTACATCGGCCTGGCGCTGCTGGCCGGGCTGATGGGGTTGGCGTTCTACAACGACATCCTCGGCCTGGTCCCGCGATGAACTTTTCCACGTTGTTGCCGTCTACAGCGTCGGCATCCCGCACCAATGAAATCGACCTTCCTACCGGACGTGACATGACGCGACTCCCCAATCGCCGCCTGCTGGCCCTCGCCCTTGCCGCCGTCACCGGCGCCCCCGCCCTGGCCCAGGCAGCCGAGCCCTTCACTGTCAGCGACATCCGCGTCGACGGCCTGCAGCGCATCAGCTCGGGCACGGTGTTCACCTACCTGCCGGTGGAACGTGGCGAGACGGTCACCGACAGCAAGGTCGGCGAGACGATCCGCGCCCTGTACAAGACCGGCTTCTTCGAGGATGTGCAGCTGGACCGCCAGGGCAGCATCCTGGTAGTGACCGTCAAGGAACGCCCGGCGATCAACAAGCTGACCGTGACCGGCAACAAGGACATCAAGTCCGAGCAGCTGCTCAAGGGCCTGTCCGACATCGGCCTGACCGAGGGCGGCACCTTTGATCGGCTGAGCCTGGACCGCGTGACCCAGGAACTTCGCCGCCAGTACAACGACCGCGGCAAGTACAACGTCGAGATCACCCCCACGGTGAGCCCGCTGGACCGCAACCGCGTGGACATCGCCATCGCCATCAAGGAAGGCAAGGCGGCCAAGATCCGCCACGTCAACCTGGTGGGCACCGAAAAGTTCGAGAGCAAGGACATCCTGGAAACCTGGGAGTCCAAGGAGCACAACTGGGCGTCCTGGTACCGCCGTGACGACCAGTACTCCAAGGAAAAGCTGTCCGGCGACCTGGAAAAGCTCAATTCCTGGTACCTGGACCGCGGCTATGTCGACTTCAGCATCGATTCGACCCAGGTGTCGATCAGCCCCGACAAGCGCGACATGTTCCTCACCGCCGGCGTGACCGAAGGTGCGCAGTACAAGATCTCCGAGATCAAGGTCAGCGGCGACACCATCCTCCCGCAGGAGGACGTCGAGCGCATGGTGATCCAGAAGTCCGGCGATACGTTCTCGCGTGCGCTGCTGGAGTTCAGCTCGGACACCATCACCAATTCGCTGTCCAACATCGGCTACGCGTTCGCCAAGGTGAACCCGATCCCGACCACCAACCGCGCCGAGCAGACCGTGGCGATCAACATGCAGGTCGTGCCCGGCCCGCGCGTGTCGGTGCGTCGCATCCTGTTCCGCGGGAACACGCGTACGTCCGACGAAGTGATGCGTCGCGAAATGCGCCAGTTCGAGAACAGCTGGTACTCGCAGGCCGCGATCGATCGTTCCAAGATCCGCCTGCAGCGCTTGGGCTACTTCGAATCGGTGGACGTCGAGACCCCGGCCGTCAGCGGCAGCAACGACCAGGTCGACGTCGTCTACAACGTCAAGGAAACCACCTCGGGCAGCTTCGTGTTCGGCCTGGGCTACTCGCAGTCCTACGGCATGACCACGTCGGTGCAGCTGTCGCAGAACAACTTCCTCGGCGGCGGCAACCGCGTGTCGGTCGAAGCCTCGCGCAGCAGCTACCTGCAGCGTTACGGCTTCAGCTACACCAACCCGTACTTCACTGATGACGGCGTCTCGCTGGGCTACAACCTGTCCTGGCGCGAACTGGACTACTCCGACTTCAACACCGCGCAGTACAACAGCACCAACGGTGCCGCGCAGGTGGTGTTTGGCGTGCCGCTGACCGAGACCGATACCGTCTCGCTGATGTTCGGCATCGACAGCAACCAGATCACCACTTACCAGGGCTCGACCCCGCAGTCGATCATCGACTACATCAACGCAGTCGGTAAGCGCACCTTCCACGCATGGCGCACCGAGCTGGGCTGGGCGCGCGACTCGCGCAACGACTACTTCATGCCCACGCGCGGTACCTACCAGCGCATCGGCCTGGAAACCACGCTGCCGGGTTCGACCATCGAGTACTACAAGCTGAACTACCAGATCAGCAAGTACTGGCCGATCATGCCGTCGCTGGTGATCAACACCCGTGCCGAAATCGGCTACGGCGATGCCTACGGCAACGACTACACCCGTACGCTGACCAATCCGGATGGCACCACCCGCACCGTCACCGCCAGCGGCCTGCCGTTCTTCGAGAACTTCTACGCCGGTGGTACCAACTCGGTGCGCGGCTTCGAGGACAACACACTCGGCCCGCGCGAAGTCACCACCGGTTATCCGGAAGGCCAGCCGCTGGGTGGTTCGCTGAAGACCGTTGGGTCGGTGGAGGCCTACTTCCCGCGCCTGTTCGACAGCCCGTCGGCGCGTGTGTCGGCCTTCGTCGACTTCGGTAACGTGTATACCGGCGTGGACAACTTCAAGGCCAACGAGCTGCGCGTGTCCACCGGTGTGGCCCTGCTGTGGCGCGCCCCGGTCGGCCCGATCTCGATCAGCTACGCCTTCCCGCTGAAGAAGGAAGACGATGACAAGATCGAGCGCCTGCAATTCACGTTCGGTGGCCAGTTCTGAGGAACTCTGTTCCTCAGAACTGATCCACCTCCGGTGAATTGCCCGCGCATTTCACCTATCCCCCGCGCCGCTGGCGCGCCCCCCTCAACAAAGGGGGGCTCTCCACCAGACGGGGCGCGAAGCGCCGGGCATTGCCCGGCGTTTTCGTTTTACTTGCTCGCCGCCGCCGTTACTTCCCGCGCTCGCGTGAAATCATCTGGTGATGGCGCAGGGGGCTGACCAGGACCGTTGGCGCCATGGGCCCGAGGCATGCCTCGGGCGGGTTGGGCAGGACCCCCAACCCCGGTCTTGCCATGTGCGCAGGACAGCGCACACGAGCAAGGCGCCATCGAGCACCATGGAGGGGCTTTTGCGTGTCCTGGCCAGGGCCACCCGCCGCCTCCCACCGTACCCGGCAGGCGCCAAGCCCTGCCCCCCCCGCATGACCGCAATGGCGTCACACGTTAAACTCCCGCCGTGAATACTCCCACCTACACCGCCCAGCAACTCGCCGAGCAGTTCGGCCTGCAGGTCCATGGCGACCCCGCCACCGCCATCCATGGCGTGGCCACCCTCGCCCATGCCGGTCCTGGCCAGCTGACCTTCCTTGCCAACCCGCGCTACCGCGCCCAGCTGGCCGACAGCCAAGCCTCGCTGGTGGTGCTGCGTGCCGAAGACGCCGAGTCCGCTCCCGGCGCCGCGCTCGTCGCCAAGGACCCGTACACCACCTTCGCCAAGATCGCCGCGCTGTTCGACATCGCGCCGACCCGTCCGCCGGGCATCCACCCCAGCGCGGTGATCGACCCCAGTGCCCAGGTTGCGGCCAGCGCGCACATCGGTCCGTTCGTCTCAGTCGGTGCGCGCAGCGTGGTCGGCGAGAACTGCATCATCGGCGCCGGCAGCGTGATCGGCGAGGACTGCAGCCTGGATTCCGGCTGTGAGCTGATCGCCCGGGTCACCCTGGTCACCCGGGTCCGGCTGGGCAAGCGCGTGCGCGTGCATCCCGGTGCCGTGCTCGGCGCCGACGGCTTTGGCCTGGCGATGGACGCCGGCAAGTGGATCAAGGTGCCGCAGCTCGGCGGCGTGCGCATCGGCGACGATTGCGAAATCGGCGCCAACACCTGCGTCGACCGTGGCGCGCTGGAAGACACCGTGCTGGACGAAGACGTACGCCTGGACAACCTGGTGCAGATCGCGCACAACGTGCAGATCGGTGCGCATTCGGCCATCGCCGGTTGCACCGGCATCGCCGGCAGCGCCAAGATCGGCCGCTATTGCCTGCTCGGCGGCCACGTCGGCGTTGTCGGCCACCTGGAGATCTGCGACAAGGTCGTGATCACCGGCAAGTCGGTGGTCCGCAATTCCATCCATGAGCCGGGCGAGTACTCATCCGGCACCCCGTTGACCGACAACCGTACGTGGCGCAAGAACGCCGCGCGTTTCAAGCAGCTGGACGCATTGGCTCGCCGCGTCCTGGCTGCTGGCAAGGAGAAAGAATGAACGATTCGCTGCAGCTTCCGATCGACGTCTGCCAGATCCAGGAACTGCTTCCACACCGCTACCCGTTCCTGCTGGTGGACCGGGTGCTTGAACTCGACGTCGAGGCCAAGCGGATCCTGGCGCAGAAGAACGTCAGCATCAACGAGCCGTTCTTCCAGGGCCACTTCCCGGGCCGCCCGATCATGCCCGGCGTACTGATCATCGAAGCGCTGGCGCAGGCCGGCGGCGTGATGACCCAGCTCACGCTTGGCCGCGATGCGCAGTCCAAGCTGTTCTACATGGTCAAGGTGGAAAACGCCCGCTTCAACAAGCAGGTCGTCCCCGGCGACGTGCTGATGCTGGACGTGCAGATGAAGCGCCTGATCCGCAACATGGGCTGGTACTACGGCGAAGCCAAGGTCAACGGCGAAGTCGTCGCGTCGGCCGAGGTCATGTGTGCCGGCGCCAAGGGCTGATCCACTGGAGGCAGCAATGACTGACAACGCACCGCGGATCCACCCCACCGCCGTCATCGACCCGGCCGCACGCCTGGCCGACGATGTCCAGGTGGGCGCCTTCACCCTGATCGGCCCCGACGTTGAAATCGGTGCCGGTACGGTGGTGGGCCCCCATTGCAGCATCCACGGCCCGACCCGGATCGGCCGCGACAACCGCTTCGTCGGCCATGCCGCGATCGGTGGCGAGCCGCAGGACAAGAAGTTCGGCGGCGAGCGCACCGAACTGGTGATCGGCGACCGCAACGTGTTCCGCGAGTTCGTCACCCTGAACCGTGGCACCGGCGGCGGCGGCGGCATCACCACCATCGGCAACGACAACTGGATGCTGGCCTACACGCACGTGGCGCACGACTGCCATGTCGGCAATTTCTGCGTGTTCTCCAACAACACCACCCTGGCCGGCCATGTGACCGTGGGCGACTACGTGATCATCAGCGGCTTCGCCGGTGCCCACCAGTTCTGCCGGATCGGCGCGCATGCCTTCCTCGGCATGGGCGCGCTGACCAATGGTGACGTACCGCCGTTCACCATGGTCGGTACTGATTCGCTGGGACGCCCGCGCGGCATCAACAGCGAAGGCCTGAAGCGACGTGGCTTCGACGCTGACCGCATTTCGGCCATCAAGCGTGCCTACCGCACGCTGTACGTGGCGGGCCTGCCGCTGGCAGAGGCCAAGGTGCAGCTGACCGAGCAGGCGCGTGACAGCGACGACGTAAAGGCGATGCTGGACTTCATCGAGCACGCCGAGAGGCCCCTGCTGCGATGAGCAGCACGACCGGCCAGGCGCCGGCCGGCGCCGCAGTGATCCCGCTGGCCTCGATGACCGGCAGCGTCCCGGCGCAACGGGTGCTCAGCGAGCGCCCGTTGCGGATCGCGCTGGTGGCCGGCGAGGCCTCCGGCGATCTGCTCGGTGCGGGCCTGGTCCGCGAACTGAAAGCGCGCTTCCCGAATGCCGAGTTCGCCGGCATCGGTGGCGACGCCATGCGCAGCGCGGGCTGCCAGACCTGGCACGATGCCAGCGAGCTGGCGGTGATGGGCCTGACCGAAGTGCTGCGCCACCTGCCGCGCCTGCTCAAGCTGCGTTCGGCGTTCCGCCAGCGTGCGCTTGACTGGCAGCCGGACGTGTTCATCGGCATCGACGCCCCCGACTTCAACCTGGGTATCGAGCGTTGGCTGAAGCAGCGTGGCGTGAGCACTGTGCATTACGTCAGTCCCTCGGTCTGGGCCTGGCGCGAAAAGCGCGCCGAGAAGACCGGCAGCAGCGCCGACCTGGTGCTGTGCCTGTTCCCGATGGAGCCACCGATCTATGCCAGGCACGGCATCGACGCGCGCTTCGTCGGCCACCCGATGGCCGATGACATTCCGCTGCAGGGCAATCGCGAGGAAGCACGCGCCGCGCTCGGACTGCCGGCCTCGGCCAAGGTGCTGGCAGTGTTGCCGGGCAGCCGCCTGGGCGAGATCTCGCGCCTGGGCGAACCGTTCTTCGAAGCCGCCTGGCAGGTCTCCGAACGCATTCCGGGCCTGCATGTGGTGGTGCCTGCCGCCAACCCGGCCTGCAGGGAACTGATCGAGGAACAGCTGTCGCGCTCGGCGCTGCCGGTGGCCTATTCGCATGTGCTGGATGGCCAGGCGCGCAACGCGATGATCGCCGCCGACGTGGTGGTGCTGGCCTCCGGTACCGCGACTCTGGAGGCCATGCTGGTGAAGCGGCCGATGGTGGTCGGTTACCGCGTCAACGAACTGACCTATCGACTGGTGAAGGCGCTCGGCCTGATCAAGGTCGACCGCTTCGCCCTGCCCAACATCCTGGCCGGGCAGGACCTGGCACCGGAACTGATGCAGCACGACTGCACGCCGGACAAGCTGGCCGCGGCCATCCAGCAGTGGTTCGACCACCCGCAGCGGGTGACCGATCTGCAGGATGCCTACGTGCGCCTGCACGAGCGGCTGCGCCGCAACGCCTCGGCGCGTGCCGCCGACGCCGTTGGCGAACTGCTGATGCGCGACCAGGCACAGGCATGAGCCGCCGTCACGCCGCCGCAGCCAGCCTGACCCTGTTCGACGGTGCGCCCGTGGTCGAGCCGGAGCGCCTGGTCGCTGGCGTCGACGAGGCAGGCCGTGGCCCACTGGCCGGGCCGGTCGCGGTGGCAGCGGTGGTGTTCGACCCGTCGCGACCACGGATCAACGGCCTGGATGACTCCAAGCAGCTGACCGCGGCCCGCCGCGAGCAGCTGCATGACCGCATCATCGAGCGCGCCCTGGCCTGGCATGTGGTGCTGGTGGACGTGGACACCATCGACCGCCTGAACATCTACCAGGCCACCCTGCAGGGCATGCGTGACGTCGTTGCAGCGGTCGCCCATGTGGCCGGCTTCGCGCGCATCGACGGCAACGTGGTGCCCAAGGGCCTGGCACTGCCGGCGCAGGCGCTGGTCGGCGGCGATGGCATCGACCGCGCGATCATGGCCGCCTCGATCCTGGCCAAGGTCTCGCGCGACCGCTACATGCAGGAGGTGCATGCCCGCCATCCGAAGTACGGCTTCGAACAGCACAAGGGCTACGGCACCCCGGCCCACCTGGCCGCCCTGCGCGAGCACGGCCCCTGCATGGAGCACCGCCGCAGTTTCGCTCCGGTGCGTGAGTGTCTGGACCTGACGCAGGCGGCGGCCATCGCCTGAGCCAGCTGGAGTTGTAGTGCCGAGCCCATGCTCGGCTGCTGTGGACAGCCGAGCATGGGCTCGGCTCTAAGAAGGCGGCCTCCCGCACGCCTGAATCCGGCGCCACGCCGTGCCCCTGTCAAGCCTTGTGGCAACCCCCTGCCCTCGCTACCCTGACCGGGCATTCCAGCGCTTCCCGACCCCGGCGACGAACCTCCGTCAGCACCCGGGGCCCGCGCGCTCCAACCTGGTCCGGCATGTCCAACTCCCGCTTCGTACATCTCCACGTCCACACCGAGTTCTCGCTGGCGGACTCCACCATCCGTGTGCCGGCCAAGCCGGACCAGGCGGACCCGAAGAAGGCCAAGCAGGCCAACCTGCTGTCGCGCTCGGTCGAGCTCGGCCTGCCGGCGCTGGCGGTGACCGACCTCAACAACCTGTTCGCCCTGGTCAAGTTCTACAAGGCCGCCGAAGGCGTGGGCATCAAGCCGATCGCCGGTGCCGACGTGCTGATCGCCGAGGAAGGCCAGGACCCGTGGCGGATGACCCTGCTGTGCCGTGATCGCGAAGGCTACCTGAGCCTGTCGCGGCTGCTGACCCGCGCCTGGATGGAAGGCCATCGCCCCGAAGGCGGCGTAGCCATCCACCCGGACTGGCTGAAGGCCGGCAACGCCAACCTGTTCGCGCTGGCCGGCCGGCAGAGCCTGGCCGGACGCCTGGCGCTGGACGGCAAGCATGAGCTGGCCGAGCAGCAGCTGGCCGACTGGCAACGGGTGTTCGGCGATGGCCTGCACCTGGAGCTGACCCGCACCGGCCGCGAGGGCGAGGAAACCTTCAACCAGTTCGCGCTGATGGCTGCGGGCCAGCGTGGCCTGCCGGTGGTGGCCAGCAATGACGTGCGCTTCCTGTCGCCCTCCGATTTCAGCGCGCATGAGGCGCGCGTGTGCATTTCCACCGGCCGCGTGCTGGACGATCCCAAGCGTCCGCGCGAGTACAGCGACCAGCAGTACCTGAAGTCGGCCGAGGAGATGTGCGCGCTGTTCGCCGACATCCCCGACGCGATCGACAACACGCTGGCGCTGGCCGAGCGCTGCAACATCGAGATGCGGCTGGGCACCTACTTCCTGCCCAACTACCCGGTGCCCGACGACGAAACGTTGGATACCTGGATCCAGAAGATGTCGCGCGAGGGCCTGGAAGAGCGCCTGGAGAAGAATCCGCTGGCGCCGGGCAAGACCCGTGAGGAGTACTTCGAGCGCCTGGAGTTCGAGCTCAACACCATCATCAAGATGGGCTTCCCCGGCTACTTCCTGATCGTGGCCGACTTCATCCAATGGGGCAAGAACCAGGGCATTCCGATCGGCCCCGGCCGCGGCTCGGGTGCCGGTTCACTGGTGGCGTGGGCGCTGAAGATCACCGACCTGGATCCGCTGCCGTACAACCTGCTGTTCGAGCGCTTCCTCAATCCGGAACGCGTGTCGATGCCCGACTTCGACATCGACTTCTGCATGGACCGCCGCGACGAGGTGATCGACTACGTCGCGCGCAAGTATGGGCGCGAGCGCGTCAGCCAGATCATCACCTACGGCACCATGGCCGCCAAGGCGGTGGTGCGCGACTCCGGCCGCGTGCTCGGGTTCCCGTACGGCCTGGTCGACGGCGTTTCCAAGTTGATCCCGAACATCCTGGGTATCCACCTGAAGGATGCGCTGGGCAGGGGCAAGGAAGGCCCGAGCTCGGAAATGGCGTCGCCGGAACTGATCCAGCGCTACGAGACAGAGGACGATGTCCGCGACCTGATCGACCTGGCGCTGCAGCTGGAAGACCTGACCCGCAACGCCGGCAAGCACGCCGGCGGCGTGGTGATCGGGCCCGAGCCGCTGAGCGAGTTCTGCCCGCTGTATGCGGAACACGACGAAAATGGGCTCGGCAAGAACCCGGTCACCCAGTTCGACAAGAACGACGTGGAAGAAGTGGGCCTGGTGAAGTTCGACTTCCTCGGCCTGCGCACGCTGACCATCATCGACTGGGCGGTGAAGGCGATCAACAAGCGCCACGAACGCGCGGGCATTCCGCCGGTCGACATTGCCGCGATCCCGCTCGACGATGCGCCCACCTACAAGGACATCTTCGCCAACGGCAACACCGGCGCGGTGTTCCAGTTCGAATCCTCGGGCATGCGCCGCCTGCTGAAGGACGCGCGCCCCGACCGTTTCGAAGACCTGATCGCGCTGGTGTCGCTGTACCGCCCTGGCCCGATGGACCTGATTCCTTCGTTCAACGCGCGCAAGCACGGCCAGGAAGAAATCATCTATCCCGATCCGCGCACCGAAGCGATCCTGAAGGACACCTACGGCATCATGGTGTACCAGGAGCAGGTGATGCAGATGGCGCAGATCGTCGGCGGCTACTCGCTGGGCGGCGCCGACCTGCTGCGCCGCGCGATGGGCAAGAAGGTGCCGGCGGAAATGGCCAAGCACCGTGAGATCTTCCGCGAAGGTGCGGCCAAGGGCGGCGTCGATGGCCCCAAGGCCGACGAGATCTTCGACCTGATGGAGAAGTTCGCCGGCTATGGCTTCAACAAGTCACACGCCGCTGCATACGCACTGGTCAGCTACCAGACCGCGTGGCTGAAGCGCCATTATCCGGCCGAATTCATGGCGGCCACGCTGTCTTCGGACCTGGACAACACCGACAAGGTGGTCGGCTTCCTCGACGAGGTGCGCAACCTCGGCCTGACCGTGCTGCCGCCGAAGGTGAACCAGTCGGCCTTCATGTTCGAAGCGGTCACCCCGGACACGATCCAGTACGGCCTGGGCGCGATCAAGGGCGTGGGCCAGGGCGCCTGCGAAGCGGTGGTCGAGGAACGACTGAAGGGCGGCCCGTTCAAGGATCTGCTGGACTTCTGCACCCGCGTCGGCTCGGCCAAGCTCAACCGGCGCACGCTGGAAGCGATGATCAACTGCGGTGCGCTCGATGAGCTCGGCCGCAACCGTGCCTCGCTGATGCTGCAGTTGCCGGAAGTGATCAAGGCCACTGATCAGATGGCACGCGAGCGTGCGTCCGGACAGAACTCGCTGTTTGGCGGGCCCGACCCGAGCACCGTTTCGATCCAGCTGGACCTGCCAGAAGCCGAAGAATGGCCGTTGCTGCAGCGCCTCAACGGCGAGCGCGACACGCTGGGCTTCTACCTCAGCGGCCACCCGTTCGATCCCTGGCGCGACGATGTGCGCGATCTGGTAGGCAACGACCTGGGTTCGGTGGAGAAAATCTGGAGCGGCAACAGCGGTGGCGGCGGTGGCGGCGAGAAGCGCTGGCGCCCGGAGGTGCAGACCGTGCTGGCAGGCCAGGTAGTCGGCGTGCGCCGCAAGGGCGAAAGCCAGATCTTCATCCAGCTGGAGGATGGCCGCGGCCGCGTCGAGTGCAGTGCGTTCTCCGATGCAATGGCCGAGTTCGGCCACCTGATGACCAAGGACCGCATCCTGGTGGTCAAGGGCGGCCTGCGCGAGGACGAGTTCAACGGTGGCTACGCGCTGCGCATCCGCCAGTGCTGGGACTTCGACGAAGTCTGCGCCAACTACGCCACGCGGCTGTCGCTGCGCCTGGACCTGCGCCAGCAGCGCCCGGTCTGGGAGCGCATCAATGCCCTGCTCGACCGCCATCGCCCGGGGCGCACGCCGCTGCGCCTGGACCTGCTGCTGAAGGGCCCGCACGGCGGTGTCGCCGGCATGCTCGATGTCTCCGGGCAGAGCGCGGTACGCATCGATTCCAAGCTGATGGAGGCGCTGCGCGCCGACCCGGCCGTACGCACGCTGAAGGTGCGCTACAGCCCGCCGTGGGCCAGCTGAGGCTGGCTCCTTCGTGTTCCTGTTTTCCAGTTCCAACCATCAAGGACGATCGCCCATGAAGACCCTGCTGTTTCCGTTCGTTGCCGCACTGGCACTGGCCGCCTGCTCGCCGTCGAAGATCGAGTTCCAGATCGACAACCCGACCGACGCGCCGCTGGCGCTGAGCATCGACGGCCAGGACGTGCCAGTGGCCGCGCACGGCTCGCGCCCGATCTCGCTCGCCATTGGCGAACATCGCCTGCACACAGACGCGCTTGGCGACGTGCGCTTCATCGTCTACGTCGACGGTCGTGGCGGCCTGATCAACCCGACCCTGAGCGAGTACGTGATTGCTCGCGAGGTCTATGTCACCGACGAGAGCAAGCTGAAGAATTTCGGCGTCGGCAACAACGGGATCGAACTGGGCGGGGTCAGCTTCGAAGGTCCCTTCGAGAAGCGCCACGACCTGTTCATCGACAAGACCTGGACCTACGGCGTGCGCGAGCCGTTCCCGAAGGAAAAGGTGGTGGCCCATGTCGATTCCAGCGGCGGCCAGATCGTGGCCAAGGTGTTCACGGCCCCGGACTTCATCACCTACGTCGAAGAAGGCATGGGCGAACCCGGTGCATTCAAGCGCCAACAGCCGGCCGGCTACGTCGCGCCGGCATTCAGCCTGGAGCCGGCCCCGGCCAGCCTGCCGGCCCTTGACCCCGCCTTCGAGGCGCACGCCGCGCCGCTGCGCAAGGTCTATGCGCGCTGGCTGAAGGCCACCACCGCCGATGAACAGAAGGCCCTGCGCAAGCAGGACTTCGACGCGCAGATGGCCTTCACCTCGGCCACCGCCACCCTGGGCAGCGGCCTGGGCCGGGAGGCCAACGAGGCCTACAACGACTTCGTTTCCCAGCGCAGCCAGTTGATGGGCCGCAGCGCGCTGGTGGTGCCCTGAGCTGACTGGCGCCGCCTGCCCGGCTGCGTTACCGTCGCCTTCCAGACGAAGGCGTACGGGTGGTTTGCACGCATTCGGCTAGAATTGCCCCCTTCTTTACACGACGGCTTCCGATGAATCCGAACTACCTCGACTTCGAGCAACCCATCGCCGACCTGGAAGCCAAGATCCAGGAACTGCGCAACGCCAGTGCCGGGCCGGCGGTCAATGTCGAGGCGGAAGTGCACGCGCTGCAGGACAAGCTGCGCATGCGCACCGCGCAGATCTTCCGCAACCTGACCTCGTGGCAGGTGCTGCAGCTGGCCCGGCACCCATCGCGTCCGTACACCGCCGACTACATCCGCGTCATGTTCGATGAGTTCCAGGAGCTGGCCGGTGACCGCGCCTTCGCTGACGACAAGGCGATCATGGGCGGCCTGGCCCGCATCAATGGCCGCGCGGTAATGGTGATCGGCCACCAGAAGGGCCGCGACACCAAGGAAAAGATCAAGCGCAACTTCGGCATGCCCAAGCCGGAGGGCTACCGCAAAGCCCTGCGCCTGATGAAGATGGCAGAGCGCTTCGGCCTGCCGGTGCTGACCCTGATCGACACCGCCGGCGCCTGGCCGGGCATCGACGCCGAGTCGCGCGGCCAGTCCGAAGCGATCGCGCGCAACCTGATCGAGATGGCCGAGCTGAAGGTGCCGATCATCTGCACCGTGATCGGTGAAGGCGGCTCCGGCGGTGCGTTGGCACTGGGTGTGGGCGACCGCACCGTGATGCTGGAATACGCGGTGTACTCGACCATCACGCCGGAAGGCTGCGCCTCGATCCTGTGGAAGGACGCGGGCAAGGCCAAGGAAGCGGCCGAACAACTGGGCCTGACTGCCCCGCGCCTGAAGAGCCTGGGCCTGGTCGACAAGGTCGTGCGCGAGCCGACCGGTGGCGCCCACCGCAACCCGACCCAGATGGCCAAGCGCCTGAAGGCCGTGCTGCTGAACGAGCTGGACGCGCTGGACAAGCTGTCCACCGAACAGCTGCTGGAACAGCGCTACACGCGCCTGCGCAGTTACGGCACGTACGAGGCAGCCTGATTCATCGGCTTGTTACTTTCTTGCTCTTGCAAGAAAGTAACCAAAGAACACGCCGCCGAACGCGAACCGGTGCTGTGCACCGGTTCCCTGCGCTTCTCGGTGAATCAGGGGACGGCGCCGAACTCGCTGCGCTCAGACATCGGCGCCTCTTCGCCCCTGTTTCACCTGCGATGCTCGGCTCGCTCATGGCGGACCTGGACATCAAAAGCCACAGCTGCACCCAGTAGATCCACGCCATGCGTGGATGCATCTGTGCGATGCGCCGCGCGCGCAGCGCGCCCCGTTCAGAACGGCTTGGCCAGCACCAGCCACACGATCGGAATGAACGCCAGCAGCGGGATCTCGTTGATCCAGCGCAGCGCGCGCGACGACGGCAGCGCCCGGCCCTTGGCCACGCCCTTGAGCAGGCGACCGGTCCAGCCGAAGTACACCAGCAGCAGCACCACCAGCCCCAGCTTGGCGTGCAGCCAGCCGGCAGCTCCCGGAGCCACCATGGTCGGGAAATCGGGGATGACCTTGTAGCCCAGCCACAGCACCAGGCCGAGCAGGAACGCCAGGCCGAACATCGAGTGGCCGAAGCGGTACAGGCGCAGGCCCATCAGCTGCAGGCGCTCGCTCACCGCCGGCTGGCCCGCGGTCTCGGCCAGGTTCACCAGGATGCGCGGCAGGTAGAACACCGTGGCCATCCACGCCACCACGAACACGATGTGGAAGGTCTTGACCCAGTAGTAGCTCTGCATGCGCTCGCTCCGGCGGCTGGCGTAGGTTGGCGGCCATTCTCGCATGCCGTGGCGAAGCCGCCGCAGGCACGCCCGCCGCGACACATCGACGCATGGCGCGCCGCAACACCGTACGATAGGCGCCGTTTTCCCCGATCGCGCACCGCCCCATGGACAAGACCTACGACGCCGCCTACTTCCAACGCTGGTACCGCCGTGCCGACATCGGCGGCAGCGCCCGCCTGGCGCGCAAGGTTGCGTTGGCCGTGGCCAGCGCCGAGTACTACCTGGAGCGGCCGATCCACAGCGTGCTGGATATCGGCTGCGGTGAAGGCGCCTGGCGCGCGCCGCTGCTGAAGCTGCGTCCGAAGGTCGAATATCTCGGCTTCGACAGCAGCGAGTACGCTGTGCGCCGCTACGGCAGGACCCGCAACCTGCACCTGGCCGCCTTCGGTGATTTCGCCTGGCTGCGGCCCTGCGCCCCGGTCGACCTGCTGGTGTGCTCGGACGTGATGCACTACGTGCCCGACCGTGAACTGCGCGCCGGCCTGGCCGGGGTGGCCGAGCTGACCGGTGGCGTGGCCTTCCTGGAGACCTTCGCCGCCGAGGATGAATTCGACGGCGACCACGAGGGCTTCCACGCCCGCCCGGCGCGCTGGTACCGCCGCACGCTGGCCCGGCACGGCCTGCAGCCGGTGGGGTCGCACTGCTGGCTCGGCCCCGCCCTGGCAGGCGATGCCGCCGCGCTGGAACGGATGTGAATCCGGATTCATTATTTTCAGGCAACTTAACCTGCGGGACACCCGGATGGGATATGCTGCGCGGCAACATATGACCATACATATTCGGTCGTCATGCTCTATCAACTGCACGAACTGACCCGCAACCTGCTTGCCCCCTGGGTGCACCAGGCCCAGGCCAACGCCAAGTTCTTCGCCAACCCGGGCCACTGGTGGTCGCAGATGCCGGGTGCCGATCGCCTGGCGGCGGTCAACGAGTTGTTCCATCGCATCGGCAAGGATTACGAGAAGCCCGAGTGGGGCATCAACGAAATCGAGGTCGAAGGCGAGCGCGTGCCGATCGTCGTGCACGAGGAAGTAAGCAAGCCGTTCTGCAAGCTGCTGCGCTTCAAGCGCCACAGCAATGAAGCCGACCAGCTGCACACCATGCTCAACCAGCCGTTCGTGCTGGTGGTGGCACCGCTGTCCGGCCACCATGCCACGCTGCTGCGCGATACCGTGCGCACGCTGCTGCGCGACCACCGCGTGTACGTCACCGACTGGGTTGACGCGCGCATGGTACCGGCCAGCGAAGGCGAGTTCGGCCTGGACGACTACATCGCCTATATCCAGGAGTTCATCCGCCACCTGGGTGTCGAGCGCCTGCACGTGGTCAGCGTGTGCCAGCCCACCGTGCCGGTGCTGGCCGCGGTTTCACTGATGGCCAGCCGTGGCGAGCCGACGCCGCGCACGCTGGTGATGATGGGCGGCCCGATCGATGCGCGCTGCAGCCCGACCGCAGTGAACAACCTGGCCACGCAGAACCCGCTGTCGTGGTTCGAGAACAACGTCATCCACACCGTGCCGGCCAGTTACCCCGGCGCCGGCCGCCGCGTGTATCCGGGCTTCCTGCAGCACGCCGGCTTCCTGTCGATGAACCCGAGCCGCCACTTCAGCTCGCACTGGGATTTCTACACCGACCTGGTCAAGGGCGACCTGGAAGACGCCGACGCGCACCGTCGCTTCTACGACGAGTACAACGCGGTGCTGGACATGCCGGCCAAGTACTACCTGGACACCATCCGCGTGGTGTTCCAGGACTTCCTGCTGCCGCGTGGCGAGTGGGTGGTCAATGGCGAGAAGGTCGACCCGTCGGCGATCCGCGATACCGCGCTGCTGAGCATCGAGGGCGAACTGGACGACATCGCCGGCCTTGGCCAGACCGAAGCCGCGCAGGCGCTGTGCACCGGCATTGCTGCTGACCGCCGCGAGCATTTCATCGTCGAAGGCGCCGGCCACTACGGCATCTTCAGTGGCCGTCGCTGGCGCGAAGTGGTGTACCCGAAGGTACGCGACTTCTTCGCCGCGCATGCCGAAACCCCGGCGGCGAAGGCTACGAAGAAGAAGAGCAACGTCACCCCGTTGCGGCGAAAGGCGGGGTAACCAGGCCCTGGTAGATGCCAACCTTGGTTGGCGCTCTACCATGGATCCCGGCATCTGATCGATCGTGCCAACCAAGGTTGGCACCTACCGAAGCCTGGGCTCCCGCTTACAACCGCACCAGCAGGTTCTTGGCGATCAGACCATGCAGTTTGCCGACGCCGCGTGCCAGGTGCATGGTCAACAACAGCAGCAGTACGCCCACGGCGGCGATCACGATGCCCACCAGCGGCGAAGCGGCCATCGGCAACACGTTCACGCCGTCGACGTACACGCCCGGAATGTCACCGCTGAACAGTGCGGCCACCGGTGCCCAGATGAACCCCAGTGACAGCGACAGCAACGTCACCGCGATGGTGAAGTAGATGACGCCCAGCGGCAGCATCAGCACGAAGTACAGCAGGGTCAGCCAGGTACGGCCATCGGTGAACATGTCGCCGATGCGCTGCAGCCAGGTGCGGCTGCGGTCGGTGTAACGCGGGCGGCGCGGCATGCGCTCGCCCAGCAGTGCTTCCACCAACCGCCCTTCCAGCAGCGCCAGCCCGCGCACCGAGCCGAAGAACAGCACGGTCAGCGGAATGCCGATGATCAGGATCAGCAGGCCCAGCGACAATGACAGGCCGGTCACCACCCAGGTGAAGAAGAAGATGCCGGTGGCCAGCGACAGCAGCATGTAGAACAGCGCACCGTAGGTGTGCGGATCGGTCACCACGCCGAAGAAGCGCGCCAGCAGCGAACGCTGCACCGGCGCCTGCGGCGGTGAGGCCGGCTCGACGCCACTGGCTTCGGCCGCTGCACGCAGCACCGGCGCGGTATCCGCACGCGGCGTGCGCAGCGCGCGGTTCACCGTCACTTCGGTCTCGCGGTAGATCTCGGCCACTTCGTCCGGGGCGCCATAGCTGCCGGCCACGTCGGCGATGACCTCGGCTTCGCTGCGGCCGGGCTGCGCCGCCAGCTCCGAGCGCAGGTATTCCTCGGCGTCGTACAACGCGTCCTGCACCATCGCCGGATCGGCACCTTCCAGCGCCGCGCGCAGCTGCGCCAGATACTGCGGGATGGTGGTCGGCAGGGCTCGGCCTGCCAGGCTCGGGTCGTTCATTGCGGTACCCCCTCCAACACGGAATCGACGGAATCACGGGTGGCCTGCCAGGCTTGGCGCCACTGCGCCAGCACCTCGCGGCCACGTTCATTGATGCGGTAGTAGCGCCGGGGCGGACCACTGCTGGATGGCTCCACATGGCTTTCCAGCAGCCCGGCGCCCTCCAGGTTGCGCAGCACCGGGTACAGCGCGCTCTGCTTGCCGCTCAGCACGCCCTCGCCCACCCGCTCCAGCTCCTTGGCAATGAGATAGCCGTACAGCGGCTCGCCGGCCCGGGCCAGCACCGCCAGCAGGGCCAGCGACACGGTTCCGGCGCTGAGCTCCTTCTGGAACTTCTTCAGGTGGACATCGTCTTCGACCATGACCTGCCCTCCACTACGTTGAAGTCCACAGTAGTGCGAAGTTCGGTATAGCGAATGTGTCGTTAGTCACTCTGCCGGTTGGCGTGACCGAATTGCTCGCGCAGAATCGAAGCCTCGTTCATGTTCCGGGGTTCCCATGCCGCACCGCCGTCGCCTTGCCCTGACCGCCCTCGCCCTCGCCTGCCTGCTGCCCGCCATGGCCAGCGCGGCCTCGCCTTACCGCAGCCCGCAGCAGATCTTGGACGCCTCGCCGGCCAGCGACTGGCGCACGCCGGACCCGGCCAACCTGCTGTACATGGACCTGCCGGCCGGGCGCGTGATCATCGAGCTGGCGCCGCAGTTCGCCCCGCGCCATGTCGCCAACATCCAGACCTTCGCCCACGAGCACTTCTGGGACGGCACCAGCATCTACCGCTCTCAGGACAACTTCGTGGTGCAGTTCGGCGATGCCGACGCCGATGACGCGGCCAAGGCCAAGCCGTTAGGCAGCGCCGCGCGCAAGCTGCCGGCTGAATTCGAGCGCGCCAGCGCTGGCCTGAAGGTCAGCGTGCTGCCGGATCGCGATGGCTGGGCCGCGCAGACCGGTTTCGTCGACGGCTTCCCGGTCGGCCAGGACCCGCAGGCCGGCAAGGCCTGGCTGGCACATTGCTACGGCATGCTGGGCGCCGGCCGCAGCAACGAAGAGGACAGCAGCATCGGTGCCGAACTCTACGTGGTGACCGGCCAGTCACCGCGTCAGCTCGACCGCAACATCACCCTGGTCGGCCGCGTGCTGAAGGGCATGGAACTGCTCAGCGCGACGCCGCGCGGACCGGCGCCGATGGGCTTCTACACCGACCCGAAGCTGCGTACGCCGATCGTGTCGATCCGCCGTGCCAGCGACGTGCCGGTGGCCGAGCGCACGCCGATCCAGGTGCTGCGCACCGATTCGAAGACCTTCGCCGATACGGTGGAGGCGCGGCGCAATCGCGTGGATGATTTCTACAAGCGCCCGGCGGGGCATATCGACCTCTGCAATATTCCGGTGCCGGTGCGGTAGGAGCCTGGCTTCCTGCGCGTTGCGCGTGCTGAAGGTACTTCGCTGTTCATGGGCGTTACTTTTCTTTGTGCGCAAAGAAAAGTAACCAAAAGAAACGCTCCGCCGGTCGCGAGCCGGTGCTGCGCACCGGTACCCTCCGCTCCTCGGCCCGTCGAGGGACGGCGCGGGAACTCGCTGCGCTCAGACACCCGCGCCTCTTCGCCCTCGCCGGACCTGCGGTGCTCGGCTCGCTCAAGGCGGATCCAACATCAAAGGCAGAAGCGCTCGCTTCGCTCGCCGGGCCCGGCCCGGCACTACCAAGCATCGTCGTGCAGCTGTGGCTCTTGATCTTGAATCCGCCTTGAGCAAGCCGAGCATCGCAGGGGAATCAGGGGCGAAGAGGTGCCGATGTCTGAGCGCAGCGAGTTCGGCACCGTCCCCTGATTCACCGAGAAGCGCAGGGGACCGACGTGCGAAGCGCGGCGGCTCGCGACCTGGCGGCGCGTTTCTTTTGGTTACTTTTCTTTTCGCGCGAAAAGAAAAGTGACGCCCATGAACAATGAAGCACCTTCAGCACGCGCCACGCGCAAAACGCCAACGCCTCAGCCCTTCTGACTCACCGCCACGCTACCCAGAATCAACGCACCGGCAATCAGCATCTGCAGCGTCACCGGCTCATCCAGGAACAACCACGCAAACGCCGCACCGAACAACGGAATCAGGTAGGTCACCGTCGACGCCCGCGACGGGCCGATACGACCGATCAGGCGATAGAACATCAGGAACGCCAGCCCGGTACAGGCCACGCCCAATGCGATCGCCGCGCCCCAGGCCTTCAACGGAATCGCCGCCTGCGGCCAGTGGCTGACCGCCATCGGCAGCATCCACAGCGAGGCGCACGACAGCGTTGCCGCCGCGGCGGCGGCCGACGGCAACCCGGTCATGTGCCGCTTCACCAGGTTCACGCCCAGGCCGTACAGCAGCGATGCCGCCGCACCGGCCAGCACTGCGGTGCCGATGCTCAGGCCGGAGACCTTGGCCGTGGCCAGCACCACCACGCCGGCGAAGCCGACCAGCAGCGCCCCGGCACGGCGCATGCCGATCTTCTCGCCGAAGAACAGGAACGCGATCAGCGCGGCGAACAGCACCGTCATCGCATTGCAGATCGCGCCGATCGCCGCCGGCGCCTGTTCCGCTGCATAAGCGAACAGCACGAACGGCAACGCCGAGTTGATCAGGCCGATCGGCGCCAGCCACAGCCAGCGCCGCGGCGGGAACTGCGCGCGGGCGCGCCACAGGAACGGCAGCAGCACCAGCGCACCCAGCACCAGCCGCACCTCGACCAGCGCGAACGGGCCGAACGACGGCACCGCCACCCGCATGAACAGGAACGAGCAGCCCCAGATGGCGCCCAGCAGGGTCAATTCCAGCGGCGTGCGCCAATCGCGCTCGGCCGCCTGTGGGACCGCATTCATGCCTTGCCTCCGTACATCGTCAATTCTTCGCCAAGGCGGACAGGATCAGGCGCAGACGCCCGCGGCACAAGCGCGTAGTATCGCTGCCAGCCACAAATATGGTTTGAGGCTCGACATGCTGCTACGCCCTTCCCTGCTACCCGCACTGGCCGTGTTCGCGGTCGCGGCGCGCCACCAGAACTTCGCCCAGGCCGCGCAGGAGCTGCACCTGACCGCCAGCGCGGTCAGCCACCACGTCCGCCGCCTGGAAGAAGTGCTGGAAGTACGGCTGTTCCTACGCCACGCCCGCGGCGTGCGCCTGACTGCCGAGGGCCGGCAACTGGCCGACGCTGCCAGCGCCGCCTTCACCGATGTCGCGGCCGTCGCCCATCACCTGCAGCCGGATGCCGACAGCGTGCCGCTGCGCATCACCACGCTGCGCTCGCTGTCCTACTGCTGGCTGCTGCCACGGCTGCCGCGCTTCACCCAGGCCTACCCGCACATCCGCATCGAGCTGCATACCGGCAGCGGGCTGGATCGCTATGACGACAACGGCCCGGAAGTGGGCATCCGCTACGGCCTGGGCCAATGGCCCGGCCTGCGTGCGCAGCACCTGATGGATGACTACCTGTTCCCGGTCGCCTCACCGGCACTGGCCGGCGTCGAAACGCTGGTCGATCCGGCGCGCATCGCCGACCTGCCGCTGCTGACCGACCTGTCGCCGCAGGGCTGGCGCGACTGGTTCCGCCACGCCGGCGTGCGCACGCCGTCGCCGCTGCCACCCATGCACACCTTCGCCGACAGCACCGACGCGATGCGTGCAGCGGTGTATGGCATGGGCGCGGTGCTGGCGCGCACCCACATCGCCCAGCCCTACCTGCAGCGCTACGAGGTGGTGCGCCTGCCCGGCCCGGCGCTGAAGGCGCGCTATGCGTATCACGTAGTGCATGCCGAAGGACAACCGCCCAGCCCGGCCGCACGCCTGTTCATCGACTGGCTGCTGGAACAGGCGCAGGACGAACGCACACCGATTCCGGCATTGCCGGACAGCCTGCTCGGGCGCCCGGCCACGCCCACCTGACTTCGCCCTCACCCATTCTTTGCCCGATGCTGGCTAGGCTGCAGGCAACTCCACAACGTACCTACGCCATGGCCATGCTGCGACTGCGCATTACCGGAACCGAAGACGACGCCCGTGCCATCAGCGACCTGCTGCTCGGCCTGGATGGCATCGAGCATGTCGAGGAAACCGACGACCTGATGCCGCACATGGACGACGACGACTCCAGCTCGGCCGGGCTGTCCGATGACATCGGCCCGGGCATCCACGAGCTGGAAGTGGAAGTGGGCAATGAAAGCACCGCGCAGAAGGTGCGCGACGCCGTGCAGGATCTGGCGCTGGAACTGGATGTGTTCGTCGAGTACGAAACCGACGAGGGCTGATGCCGGCGGGCTGCCGGCATCAGCCTTGACCTCAGCGGTTGGGCGGCAGCTTGCGACGGTGGCGACGCCACCATGCGCGCACGCCCCAGGCTGCGACCAGGGCCAGCACCGCCACCGGCAGCAGCGCGGCAACAGCACGAATCAGGAACGCCACGCTGGTGCTGAGAATGCTGCCCGACTCGCTCAGCGCCTCGCCGATCTCACTTCGGCTGCGTTGGCCCGAAGTGGTCTCGAAGTGCAGCGTCACCAGCTGGGTATCGATGCGCCGGCGCTGCTGCGCGGCGTCCTTGTTGGCCTGCTCGACACCCGCCTCGATCTCTGACAGGCGCGTGGTGATCGCCATCAGATCTTCGATCTTCAGGTCCTTGCGGTCCTGGTAGGACAGCAGGCGGGCGTGCTCCTTTTCAAGCCGCGCCTTGGTCAGCGCCGTGTCTGCCACGGCCTGTGCCAGATCCTCGGCGCGGGTGGTGCGCGACTGCAGCGTTCCGCCCTCACCGGCCATCGCGATCAGCGGCTCGGCGCCCTTCGGCGCGATGCGCACCTTGACCTCACCGCTGGGTTGCTCGCCACTGCGCTGGTCGACCTGCAATACCGCGCAGTCGCCGAACTTCGCGCTCTGGCAGGCTTGGGCGATCTGCTGGATGCGCGGCGCGATCTTTGCCGCCTCCAGCTGCACCTGCACGTCATGTTCATAGGCGAGGAACGCACCTTCTGGCGACGCGACGGCCGCTTCGGCGGCCGGGGCGCCCGCATCCGCGGCCATGTCGCCCTGCTTGGCGCAGCCCGCCAATGCCAGCAGCACCACCGGCATCGCCAGGCTGCGCGTCCAGGCGCGCGCGCCCGTCACAGTGCGGCTCCGTCGTAGGAGGTCACCGAAAGGCCAGCCAGATCGACCTGCGGCACGCAGCGCACGTTCACCGCCACCATCGGTGTGCCGCTACGCGGATCGACCGCTTCGCTGTAGGGGGCGACGCCACATTCGCGGCAGTGGTGATGGTCGATGTGGGCCTTGTTGAAGTGGTAGGTAGCCACGTCAGCCGGATCGGTGGTCAGCTGGAACGCCGCACGCGGGGCGAACCACAGCAGGCTGCCGCGACGCCGGCACATCGAACAGTTGCAGTCGATGACGTCGCTGATCGGCGCCTCGGCCTGTACGTTGAATGCGATCCTGCCGCAATGGCAGCTTCCCTGGTATTCCATGTCCTGCGCTCCTTTGGAGGGTCCTTGAATCCGCCCATGGTAATCCTATGGCACGGGGACAAAGCAGCGACGGGGCCCTATGCTCAGGGTTTGACCCCGTACAGGAATGCCGATGCGCCCGCATCTTCTTGCCCTCGCCCTGGTCGCTGCGCTGGCCGGTTGCCAGCCGGCCGACGCCCCGACCAACGCTTCCACCCCGGCCACCAGCCAGCAGGCCGGTGACGCGGCGGTCGATGCCGCCTTCGCCGACCTGTCCAAGCGCGCCCTGGACACCTGGATGCAGCTGTCGCCGGTCAGCGCTACCCAGATCGGTGACCACCGCTACGACAGCGAGCTGGACGACCTCAGTGCCGCCGGCCAGCAGAAGACCCTGGCAGCCTACAAGGCGCTGCTGGGCGAGCTGGACAAGATCGAGGTGGCCAAGCTGGGCCGCGAGAACCAGGTGGACGCGGCGATCCTGCGCAACCAGCTGCAGTCGGAAATCTGGAATGCCGAAGTGCTGCAGTCCGGCAAGTGGGATCCGCAGCTGTACAACGGCATTGCCGGCAGCGCGATCTACGGCCTGATGGCGCGCGAGTTCGCGCCGCTGCCGGAGCGCCTGAAGTCGGCCACCGCGCGCATGGAAAAGCTGCCGGCGATCTTCGCCCAGGCCCGCGAGAACCTGGATCCGGCGCGCGTGCCGAAGATCCATGCCGAGACGGTGGCCAAGCAGAACAAGGGCATCCTAAGCATCGTCGATACCTTCATCACCCCGCACATCGGTGAACTGCCGCAGGCCGACCAGCAGCGCCTGCAGGCCGCCATCGACGGCCTGAAGAAGGCGGTGGACGAGCAGCAGACCTGGCTGGACAAGACCCTGGTGCCGAATGCCAAGGGCGACTTCCGCATCGGTGCGGAAAAGTACGACCAGAAGCTGAAGTTCGCGCTGAGCTCGTCGCTGTCGCGCCAGGAGATCGGTGAGCGTGCACGCGCCGAACTCAAGCGCGTGCGCGAAGACATGTACGGCATCGCGCAGACCGTGCTGAAGGACAAGCCGGGTGCGCCGGAGATGCCGGCCCAGCCGACCGACGAGCAGCAGCAGAAGGCGATCGAAGCTGCGCTGGAACTGGCCTACGCCGACAAGCCGGCACGCGACAAGGTCGTCGACGATGCCAAGGCCGCGCTGGAGCAGTCCACCGCATTCGTGCGCGAGCACGACCTGATGACGCTGCCCGATGCGCCGGTGGACATCATCCTGATGCCGGAATTCCAACGTGGCGTGGCCGTGGCCTACTGCGATTCGCCGGGTCCGCTGGACAAGAACCTGAAGACCTTCTACGCCGTGTCGCCGATTCCGGACGACTGGAACGACAAGCAGGTCGACTCGTTCCTGCGTGAGTACAACTCGCGCATGATCCACCTGCTGAGCATCCACGAAGGCACCCCGGGCCATTACCTGGAGGGCTGGCATTCGGCCAAGTTCCCTTCCACCCTGCGTGCGGTGCTGCGTTCGGGCCTGTTCGCCGAAGGCTGGGCGGTCTACACCGAGCGCATGATGCAGGAGCAGGGTTACCTCAACAACGACCCGCTGTTCCACCTGGTGCAGCTGAAGTTCTACCTGCGCACGATCTCCAACGCGATCCTCGACCAGGGCGTGCACGTGGACAACTGGGATCGCGAGAAGGCGATGCACCTGATGACCCACGACGCGTTCCAGCAGGAAAGCGAAGCGGCCGGCAAGTGGGTGCGCGCGCAGCTGACCTCGGCGCAGCTGCCGACCTACTTCGTCGGTGCGCAGGAACACTTCGACACCCGCAAGGCGGTGCAGGAGAAGCTGGGCGACAAGTTCAACCTGAAGGCGTACCACGACCAGGTACTGTCCTACGGCGCACCGCCGGTGCGTTTCGCACGCCAGCTGATGCTGGACCAGCCGATCGAGTGATCGCGCCGGTGTGAGCTGAATGATAACGGCCCGGGGAAAAACCCGGGCCGTTTTCTGTTCTGGCGGTTGCGAACTGCCATCCTGGTGGTGCGAACTGCCATCCTGGTGGGTGCGAACCTTGGTTCGCACCGCTTCTGCCGCCACTCAATCAGACGATGTGGATATACAGCTTCCTCGAGTCCAGTCTCAAATCGAGGAAGTACTCCACACCACACCCGCGGCAGGCAGCGGGACAATCCTCATCGCTCCCACGTTGGTTCTCCGAGGCATCAGCCACCACCGGATATCCACAATCAAAACAAGTAAAGGCAATGTTGCTGCCATGGGGGTCGGCCCATATTTCATCTCCATCACCGTCCATTACAAGAAAGTCCGTGATGTTCATGATTCACCGGGATCGCTTGGTTGATTGCTGGAGACTACTCGAATCCGAGCATAAGGGGCGCGAAGCTGCTTCCGTCTCATCACACTGCGACGCCGCCATCCATCCCGGATTCAAGGTGAATGCAACAGGTTGTTGAACTGCGCTTCACTGCAACCCGACTGCGCGCAGCCCGGCAGCATCAGCTCCACCCGGCCCGGCGGCTGTGCGTCGGTCAACGGGATCGCACCACGTAGCTGCTCGCGCGTGGGATAGACATACACCAACCGGTAACGCACTTCACCGGCCCCACGATCACGCCAGCGCTCGAACTGCAGCAGGCCGCCGATCGGCGTCTTCTCGTACTGCCCCGGCAGGCTGTAGTCCGTGATTCCCAACGCCACCAGCACCGAACCAATGTTGGAATCGTGGCCGACCAGCAGGCTCACCTTTGGCGATGCCGGGTCCTCGAACAACGCATTCACTCTTGCCAGCAGCGGGGCGGCCACATCGCGCGCCACTTCGGGCGTTCCGAACAGGATGTCCTGGTAGCGGTTGCGGATCTGCGCCAGCGCCTGCCATTGCGCCTCGGTGGTCAACCGGCCCCAGCCTTCGCGGGGGATGCCACTGCCCTGGTAGTGCTCCATCAACAAGGCATCGACCAACCCGCTGGCCAGGGCCAGCGAACCGGACGCGCGTGGTTCCTTGCCCGGTTCCGCATTGAAGATCGTGTCGGCCAGCATCAGATGGCACTCGCTGTGCCCCGCACAGGCCGCCGACTGCGGGTAGCGGGTGATCTGCTCCACCACGGACAGTGCCGGTGCCAGTTCCGATGCGGCCAGCGCTCGCTGCATTGCCGACATAGCGCGCTCGCGGAAGACCGTGTCTCTGTTGTGGATCACCGGATTGAACATCGGATCCATCGTGCCCAGCGCCATGCGCTGCTCGACCGCGACATGACAGCCCGGGAAGGCACCGGCAACGAAGAACTGCGCGGTGGCCTGGGTGCGCTGAAGGCTGTTGGCATGGGCGTGGAAGTCAGCCAACTGCGGGCAACCCGAAGCCGGCAACAGCTGCGCCTGACGCAGCCACTGGCCCATGTAACGGCCCATATAGACCTCCAGCACGCCGCCTTTGGTGGTGAGCTCGCCTGCGCCCACGTCCCAGCCTGGCCAGCGCTCCGGAGTGGCATTGGCCAGCGCGCCCGACGCCACCACCGGCGCGCGCAGGTTGTGGCGGCTGAGCAGGATGACCTGCTCAAGTGAGCCCTCACGTGTTCCGCTCACCTCGCCATTGTCCGCCATGGCTGGAACAGCGGTCACAAGGCTCGTCACCAGCGATAGGCAACGAAAGATACGGAAGTGCATCCGAGTCTTTGAGCACGATTGAACCTGCATCACTGCTCCTATAGTGCAGATAGAGTCTCGAGCCCATGTCTGCTGATCAACGGTCGGCACGGCAATGTCAAAACGGTGAACAGACCGTTCTCCGAGCTACCGAATGGGGATGGTAGCACCGTCAACCCATGACCTCCCCGACACGCGATGCAAACGCATCCAGTCGTGAAATATCCAGTGATCGCCTCCCACTCGAGGATGCTCCCTGAGTCACGTCCTCGTCTGATTGATACACGCGAGCGCCGAACCGATCCAGGATCTCGACGCCGCCCTGCGCTACATCCCCGGCCCCGACATTCAAGAGAAGCTCCAGGCATCAGAACAAGCCACGGACACAACGCGCAGAGCAGCTTACTCGACTACGAGACTGATGCAGAAATTAAGAGAGAAGTCCTACGCAACGAACCCGCTACCACTGACAGCAAGTAGCCATACGGACGGCGCATTCTTGATGCCGACCAAGGGATGTGCCCTGGTCATCAACACACACCTATAAAAGGAATTACGTCATGCACGCATCCGCAACCATTTCAGATCCAAACGCCGTCGCCGCATGGATGAAATCATCCAGCGCAAATGCAAGATCCCTCGACGCAGTGTTTGAAACCGAGGCGGACGAAATCAAAGTAGCCGCATTCAGCAGTGACTGCTGCGGATCGAAC
This sequence comes from Stenotrophomonas sp. Sm10, assembly GCF_030985515.1. Classification (NCBI taxonomy): domain Bacteria; kingdom Pseudomonadati; phylum Pseudomonadota; class Gammaproteobacteria; order Lysobacterales; family Lysobacteraceae; genus Stenotrophomonas; species Stenotrophomonas sp. Sm10. The sequence goes on along the minus strand of NZ_JAPTFO010000007.1, from coordinate 23,329 downwards.
AATTACGAAGAGCGCTGACAGACTCCGTTGATGGCACGCGGCGTGGATGCGTGTCATCAACACTATCAAACAGGATCAGAATCACGATGACTCGCAGTCATGACGGCATGAGCCGAATAGCACAAAGCCCAGAACAAAGCCGCATGCGATGCGATGGAACATTCCCCTTACCAAACGACACATCATCATCGACCGCAATCATTGCCGCGACGACTCGATCCAATATTAATCGCGCTATCGAACTCCGCAGAAGGGGATTGATCACCGAGATAATTGGCACAGATCCCGCTTACTCGACAACGCCATCCGACGCGCTTCGCAAACTGGAGGGTGATGCGGGAATTCACACCATTATCGTGTTCAGTGACCAGCTTACATCCAGCCTTGACGCTCCTGTCTTGACGTCCCACCACGGGCAGCAGCGCTACCTGCCTCTGGTGGAAGGAGTCCTCAACAGCATCCACGAATTTCAAATCATGACAGGCACATGCGATGACACGATCAAATTGCCACCCTGCTCACCCATCACTTCCGTTCTGCGCACTATTTCGAACCATCTGGATTCCAACCAGAAGCTTGGAGGAGACTGGCTCGCGCAACCAGTTCAGACAAAGCGATGGCCTGCTACACGGCTAGCCGAGAGCAGATTCCGTCAGCGTGTCTTTCACTCAGCTCTGATGCACATGTACTGGAAGCATCCTGACTTCAATCCCAAGCATTTCGATTGGCTCCATGGACAACTCAAGAACCTCTACCGCGCATCGCAGCCAGCAAAGGAGGTCCAGGATGCACGAAAGTCAAGCACATGAGAGTCGTCAGCCTGCCCCGGAGGCCACCTTTCGGCACAGCGTTCAGACAGAGCAACAGCTTGGATTGACCCTTTCCGATAGGGAAAGGAAAGCCATCCTCTCCGCATGCGAAGTCAGCGGACTCGATATGGATTCCTACTACAGCTGGTATCAATCGAAAGCCTCCATCAGCTCCCAGTTGGCTGACCTTTGCCGCCCGTCACTGTTGGAGGCGGTCCACTGCATCGACCGTTCCGACTACTCCTCAATCGATGGAAAGCTCCCTGCCGACAGGGGAGTTGTGATCGCACTGCCGCATCACGGCCACTATATCCTGTCTGCGGTCCGTCTGATGGAGCACATTCGCCATCTGCGTGACATCTACATCTTCTATGGCGACCCAAAGAACCATGCAGGCAACGAATTGTTCGACGACCTGTACCACCGGCTCTTCAATCACGCCGGATGCCGCGCGAGCATCATCCACTCGAATGCCAGAGGGATAGGCATAGCGCTTCGCGCACTGAAAAATAGAGCTGCAGTCATCATGATGCCCGATGTCCACCGCTTTCGCGAAGAAGCCTATTGCATTCCATTTTTGGGGCGCCCCTTGGACATCATGCTGGGAACCGCCGCAATGGCGCGCAAAACCGGAAGTTGCATATTGCCAGCCATCTCCGTCGTTGACCGGGATCTTCGAGCAACTATTACTTTCGGAGATGCCATCGAGCCTATACAGACGCGAGCATCGCTTCCATCTGAAGTAGCTGACTACTGGACGATGGCTGAAGTCTATCGTTTCCTTGAGCGTGCAATGGGACCTCAGGCCATCTATTGGCATTACATCAGGCAACACTTCATGAAATCCTCCAAGTTCCCGATGTTTCACCCCGAAACAATCGATGAAGCTTGGCACATGTTCTCCAATGACCCGCGAACCAAGCCACACACGCGTTATACGGCATGCCTGGATTGAACATGGATCAATTTCATTCTCCTTCCATTACCTTGGCGGCCATCGCCCTGATGGCGATGGCGCCCATCAATGGATACGCAACGGATCAAGAGAATGCCGATGCAACTCATCTCCCTGCGATCCATGCGGTCCACTCAGCCCCCGGCCCGCGCATCTGGCAGTTCAGAAAAGGCTCTTCAACGCTGCTTGTACTGGGCACGATTCAACCCCTAAGAAAGAGCCTATCCATCGATACTCGCAGCGTTGAAGCAGCAATCTCGACGTCTGATGCAATTCTGAGCCCTCCGGGCGTGACCGTGGAGCACGATGGCGGGGTATTTCGCAGCCTCATTCTGTGGCCCGCCATCCGCAAGCTCAAGTTCCTTTCAGGTAGAAGAACGCTTCGTGACGAGCTCACCGAAGAAGAGTACACGCGATTGAGCGATCTCAAGATTCTCTATGGCCTGCATGACGCGAGCATTGAGAGGATGCGCCCAATGTACGCGGCTTGGAAAATTCATGATGCTGCACTGCAATTCAGTGGAGCCCGAGCCGGTGAGCCACTTTCTCGAGCCATTGACCGCATGGCCCGCGATCATGGGATCCCGATGATCAACGCCCGCTTCCCGATGCTGGTGAGAGGCGCCAGGGAAACTATCCAGAATTTTCACATTGACTCCGTGAAAGACCGCAAATGCTTCTCGGATGCCACATCAAGCCTGCGGCCCTGGCTCGATAACCTAGATGAGCTAGGTCATGCGTGGGCAGAGGGAGATATTGAATCGGGCGCGCTCCTGCATGCCCCTCCATCGCCCTCCCGGTGCTGGGCTTGTCTGACCAACGACGCGATCGCCACTACGATGAATATTGACCTTGATATCCAGAGACGAACTCACTGGGTTGCAGTGCTCCGCTCAACTACTTCGCGGCACAGTACGGTTTTCACCACTCTGCCCTTGGATGATCTTCTGCATTCAAGAGGCATGGCCGCGGTACTCGTGGACGAGGGATACATCCCCGATGCCAGGGTGTTCTTTGGCGATCAGCCGCGACCTCCAAACATCGGAGCAAGTGAAACCTCAAATCATCCGGACGGGTGACGATGTAACTTGGCACCTTGCAACGCGGTCACATCGAAGTCACTGATCGGCAGCCACAAAGCCACCGGTCTGCCGCGCCCACAAGCGCGCATACAGGCCACCGGCAGCAATCAGCTCGGCATGGGTGCCGGTCTCGACGATGCGGCCCTGGTCCATCACCACCAGCCGGTCCATGCGCGCGATGGTCGACAGCCGGTGCGCGATCGCGATCACCGTCTTGCCGCCCATCAGCTCATCCAGGCTGTCCTGGATCGCCGCTTCCACTTCCGAGTCCAGTGCCGAGGTTGCTTCGTCCAGCACCAGGATCGGTGCGTCCTTCAGCAGCACGCGGGCAATGGCGATGCGTTGGCGCTGGCCGCCGGACAGCTTCACGCCGCGCTCGCCGACATGCGCGTCGTAGCCACGACGCCCCTGCCCGTCCACCAGCGTATCGATGAAGGCCTCGGCACGTGCTTTGGCCACCGCAGCGCGCAACTGCTCATCGGTCGCGTCCGGCCGGCCGTACAGCAGGTTGTCGCGGATCGAGCGATGCAGGAGCGAGGTATCCTGGGTGACCACGCCGATCTGCTGGCGCAGGCTTTCCTGAGTGACGTAGGCAATGTCCTGGTCGTCGATCAGGATGCGGCCGCTTTCCAGGTCGTACAGGCGCAGCAGCACGTTGACCAGGGTCGACTTGCCGGCACCGGAAGGACCCACCAGGCCGATCTTCTCGCCCGGCTTCACCACCAGGTCGAGGCCTGCGATCACGCCGCCCTTCTTGCCGTAGTGGAAGTGGATGTCCTGGAAGTGCACGCCACCGCGGGTCACCTGCAACGGCACCGCGTCCTCGCGGTCCTGCACGGTCAGCGGCTGGGCAATGGTGGTGATGCCATCCTGTACCGTACCGATGTCCTCGAAGATGCCGTTGATGGTCCACATGATCCAGCCGGACATGTTGTGGATGCGGATCACCAGGCCGGTCGCGAGCGTGATCGCGCCGACAGTGATGTGGCCGCCATTCCACAGCCACAGGGCCAGGCCACAGGTACCGGCAATCAGGAAACCGTTGACGATGGCGATGGTCAGGTCCATGCCGGTGGTCACCCGGGTCTGCGCGCGGTGCTTGACTGCCAGCTCCTGGATCGACTCGGCCACGTAGGCCTGCTCGCGCCCGCCATGGGCGAACAGTTTCAGCGTGGGAATGTTGGTGTAGCCATCGACGATGCGGCCCATTGCCTTCGAACGTGCTTCCGAGGCGATCCAGGCCCGCTCCTTCGCGCGCGGCACGAAGTAGACCATGATCACCACGTAGGCCAGCAGCCACAGGATCAGCGGCACCATCAGCCGCCAGTCGGCCTGCGCGAACAGGTACAGCGCGGTGCCGGTATAGACCACGATGTACCAGAGCGAGTCGACCATCTGCACCGCCGACTCGCGCAGCGAGGTACCGGTCTGCATCACCCGGTTGGCGACGCTGCCGGCGAAGTCGTTCTGGAAGAAGCTCAGGCTCTGCCGAACCACGTAGTTGTGCATCAGCCAGCGCGAGCGGTTGCTCAGGCCGGGCACGATGGCCTGGTTGACCAGCAGGTTGTGCAGGCCGACCAGGATCGGCCGCGCGATGACCGTGATGAACAGCATCCAGCCCAGTTCATTGGCATGGCGCTTGAAGAAATCGGCACCGGGTTGCTCGGCGACCATGTCGACGATGCGGCCCAGGTAATCGAACATGGCCACTTCCACCAGCGCCAGGAGCAGGCCGGCGATGAGCGTGGCCAGCAGCACCGGCCACACCGGGCGCAGGTAGTGCAGGTAGAACGGCAGCACCTTGCGCGGTGGCATGCGCCCATCCACGGGCGGGAACACCGGAATCAGGGATTCAAACCAACGGAACATCGCATTCCCTCGCCATCTTAGCCGGCGGAGTATCCCACGCCGCATGTGTACGCCGGCCGACGATGCCGCGGCGCCGGTAGTGCCGGCCGCTGGCCGGCAACCTCGCTACGTTTCCAGAGATCATGAGGTTGCCGGCCAGCGGCCGGCACTACCCTCATTCTTTGACCGGGGTGAACAGCAGGTCCTGGAAATCGAAACTGAAATCGGTCAGGTCGGAAATCGGCTGCATGCGCACCTCGCGTACCTTGCCGTCCGGGTCCAGGCTGAAGTTCACGAAGGCGTCGGCGTTGAGCGAACGGTCGTCCCAGCGCACGATGAAGGTGTCGTGCTGCCAGTGCTCCAGGCGCCCGCTCAGCTGCGCGGTCTTCGCAAAGCGCAGGCGCAGGCCCTTGCCTTCGGCGCTGATCTGCATGTCGCCATACCAGCGGTCAAGGAAGCTGCCGGTGTAGCCGGCCAGCGCCAGCGATGGCCTGCTGCCCTTGTCGCGTGCGCTCTGGTGCTTGGCCCAGGCCTCGTCGGCCTTGTCCTGTCCCTTGGCCACGGCCTTGGCATAGGCGTCCACCCAGTCATGCTTTTCACCGCCCAGGTAGGCATCGAGCACGCTCAGGGTGATCGCATTGAACGCCGCGCCCACTTCCTGATTGGTCAGCACCACCACGCCCAGTTTCTCGCCCGGTACCAGGGTCAGCCGCGAAACCATGCCCGGCCAGCCACCGGTATGCCAGACCAACTTCTGCCCACGGTAGTCGCTCAGGCTCCAGCCTTCGCCATAGCCGGCGAAGTTGGCCCGCGCAGGTGCCAGCTCCGGCACGCTCGGCGCCGGGATCGACTGCGGCGTGATCATCCGCCACATCTGCTGCTGGCTCTTCTCGCTGAACAACGGCGTGCCGTCGGCCAGCTTGCCTTCGGCCAGCTGCACCTGCATCCAGCGCGCCATGTCGTGCGCGCTGGAATAGATGCCGCCGGCGCCGGCATTGTTCGACCAGGTCAGCGGCGCAACGGTGCGCAGGTCCTTGAAATCGTACTTGGCGTGGCCGACCGCGGCCTTGTCGCCCGGCTTCAGGTGATCGGCGTTGTAGCGCGTGCCGGTCATGCCCACCTTGTCGAATATGCGCGTCTGCAGGAACTGCTGGTAACTCATGCCCGAGACATGCTCGATCACCTGCTGGGCAACCGCGTACAGGATGTTGTCGTACGCGTAGCTCTCGCGGAAACCGCCCTTCAGCGGCACCCTGCCCAGCCGTTCGACTACTTCGGCATTGCTGTAGGAGGTGGCCGGCCAGAACAGCAGGTCGCCGGCACCCAGGCTCAGCCCGCTGCGGTGCGACAGCAGGTCGCGGATCGTCATCTGCCCGGTCACGAACGGATCGGACATGCGGAACGACGGCAGGTGGTCGATCACCTTGTCATCCATCTTCAGCTTGCCGTCCTCGGCCAGCAGGTTCAGCGAAGTGGCGGTGAACGCCTTGGTGTTGGACGCAATGGCAAACAGCGTATCGGCCTGCACCGGTTCCGGCTTGCCCTGCTCGCGCACGCCCCAGCCGCGCTCCAGCACCACCTCGCCATCCTTGACCACCGCCACCGCAATACCGGGCACGTCGAACTGCGCGCGCACGCGCTCGACGGTCGCATCCAGCTCCTGCAGCTGCGCCGGGGTGGCAGCGCTCGCCATGGTCGTGCACGCCAGCAGCACGGCTCCTCCAATCCAGGGTTTCATCCAGCACGATCTCCGAACAGGGGTAGCGGCCATGTGCAGGCCGTCACCGGGGTTTCGCGGGATGGTAACGGTCTGCGGCGCACCCTGCCCTGTGCCATTGGAGGGGTGTCATGGGCGGAAACGGCCAACCGAGCAACGGCTCCACCATCATTCCGTGCCTGCGCTATCGCGACGCGCAGACCGCCATCGACTGGCTGCAGCGCGCCTTCGGCTTCCATGCCCAGGCCGTGTATGCCGACGGCGACACGGTGTTCCATGCGCAGCTGACCTTCGGCACCGGCATGATCATGCTGGGCTCGGCCAGCAACCAGAGCGCGTGGAGCGAGCATACGGCGTTGCCTGATGAGGTCGGCGGCCGCCAGACGCAGAGTGCCTGCGTGATCGTCACCGATGCCGACGCGCACTACGCCCGGGCCAAGGCCGCCGGTGCCCGCATCGTCATCGACATCGCCGACCAGGACTACGGCGGCCGTGGCTATGCCTGCGCCGACCCCGAAGGCTATCTGTGGTGGTTCGGCAGCTACGACCCGTGGCGCACGGACCACGGCCAGTGACCGCGACCGCCCGGCAGGCGGAGATCCGCTGCGGCATCGGTGGCTGGGTGTTTCCCGAATGGCGCGGCGGCGTTTTCTACCCCGTGGGCCTGCCGCAGCGTGAAGAGCTGGCCCATGCCAGCCGCGCCCTGCGCTGCATCGAAATCAACGGCACCTTCTACCGCACGCCCACCGCCGCACAGTGCGCGCAGTGGGCCGCGCAGACGCCGGAAGGCTTCCGCTTTGCGATGAAGGCACCACGCTACCTGGTGCAGCGCCGCGACCTGTCCAGCACGGTGGAGGCAGCCGCGCCCTTCCTGCAGGCAGCGATCGCGCTCGGTGACCGGCTTGGCCCGTTGTTGTGGCAGTTCGATCCACGCCACCCGGCCTACGCCGATGCACTGGACGCGCTGATGGCGCAGCTGCCGAAGCAGCTGGAAGGGGTGCCGCTGCAGCATGCGCTGGAGGTCCGCAATGCCGCAGCACATGGCCCCGCACTGGTCGCCGCCGCGCGCCGCCACGGCGTGGCACTGGTGATCGAGGACAGCGACGAGGCGCCGCTGCACGGCGACGTCAGTTCGGGCTTCGTCTACGCGCGGATCAAGCGCAGCCAGGCCCGCTTGAAAGAGGGCCTGCCTGCGCCCGTGCAGCAGCGCTGGGCTGAACGCGCGCGACGCTGGTCACGCGGCGAGCCGGTGGACGACCTGCCCTGTCTGGCCGGGCACGCCCCGGAAACCCCGCGCGAGGTCTACCTGCTGTGCATCGGTGCCGGCAAGGCCCGCAACCCGGCGGCAGCGATGGCCCTGCAGCGCCTCATCGACGGCGCCAGCGGTCCAGCCCCCACAGCAGGGTCCAGCCCACCACGAACACGCCCGCAACGCGCAGCACGTTGAGCAGGAAGGCCGCCAGGCCCAGGCGTTGCAGTTCGAGGAATGGATACGGCGCCTGTCCGGTCATTGCAGCGACCAGCATCGCCCAGCCAAGGTAGGCCAGCGGTACCAGCAGCACGCCGCCCAGCGCGCGCCAGCGCAGCTCACCGTGCGGCAACAGCAGCAGCCACCCCAGCAGGAACAGGGCAGGCACGACATAGTGCAGGCCCGCATCGACCCACCATTGCAGCCCGGTCGGTTGCCACAGCCCCTGCAATGCAAGCACGTAGACGCACGCGGTCACACCGATGCACAGCGCCAGGCTCGCCGCCACCGCCGGCTTGAGCACTCTGCCAAGGACCAGCCACCCACATCCGACGCAGACAGCCAGGTTGCTGAGAATGGTGAAATAGCCGAAGAAACGCAGCGTCGCCACGCCGATCCCGGCCGCCGCCCCCGGCCCCTGCACCAGCAACAGGTACTGCAACAGCAGCGAGGCTGCCGCCATCAGGGCAGTCAGTGCGGCCCATCCGCGCAGAAGGGAGCAATCGGCTGCCATGGCTCGGTTCTCTGGGTCGATGCCGCGAGCATGCCACAGTCATCGCCGACGGCCGCGCGATTGCCTCACAATAGGCCGATGAGCACACCCGACACCCGCAAAGCGCTGTGGCAGATCCACTTCTGTGTCCTGCTGTGGGGCATCACCGCCATCCTCGGCAAGCTGATCACCCTGCCCGCACTGCCGCTGGTGTGGTGGCGCATGCTGCTGGTGACGGCGATGCTGGCCCTGCTGCCACGGGTCTGGCGCGGGTTGCGCACCCTGCCCCTGCGGCTGGTCGCCGGCTACGCCGGCATTGGCGCGCTGGTCGCCCTGCATTGGCTGACCTTCTATGGCGCGGTGAAGCTGGCCAATGCCTCGGTGGCTGCCACCTGCATCGCACTGGCGCCGGTGTTCACCTCGATCATCGAACCGTGGGTGGCCAAGCGGCCGTTCCAGCTGCGTGAGCTGGCGTTCGGCCTGGCGGTGCTGCCGGGTGTTGCGCTGGTGGTCGGTGGTGTGCCCGATGGCATGCGCCTGGGTGTGTTGATCGGCGCGATCTCAGCGCTGCTGGTGGCGGTGTTCGGCTCGCTCAACAAGCGCATGGTCAGCCACGCCGATCCGCTCACGGTCACCGCGCTGGAGCTGGGTGCGGGCACCCTCACCCTGACCCTGCTGGCGCCGCTGATGCCCTACCTGCTGCCTGCGCTGGCCAGCCCGTTGTGGGTGGTCCCGGACCTGCACGACGGCATCCTGCTGCTGGTGCTGGCCGGGTTCTGCACGCTGCTGCCGTTTGCCCTGGCCCTGGTCGCACTGCGCCACCTGAGCGCCTACACGGTGCAACTGGTGACCAACCTGGAGCCGGTCTATGCGGTGGTGCTGGCGGTGGTGCTGCTGCGCGAGCAGCACGAGGTCACCCCGTGGTTCTACCTGGGCGTGGCGATCATCGTCGGCGCGGTGTTCCTGCATCCGCTGCTGAACCGCCGCAAGCCGGTGCAGCATCCGGAGATTCTTGGCACGGCCGAGGCGCGCAACATCGCCGATTGAATGCATCCACGCATGGCCTGGACGCCCGTATCAACGCTGCGGCCAATGCCAGGCCGGCGCATCCAGCAGGCCCTGCCCGCTCAACAGCGTGCGGCCCTGTTCCTTGTACAGATGCAGCGAATGGCACCCTGGCGCCTGTTCCAGCGCCGCGATCAGGCGGCTGGCGTGTGACACCACCCATACCTGGCTGCGCGAACTGGCTGCGATGATCAGCCGCGCCAGCGCCGGCAGCAGGTCCGGATGCAGGCTGGTCTCCGGCTCGTTGAGCACGAGCAGCGGCGGTGGACGCGGCGTGTGCAGCGCAGCAGCCAGCAGCAGGAAGCGCAGCGTACCGTCGGACAGTTCGGCCATCGACAACGGCCGCAGCAATCCCGGCTGGTGGAAGCGCAGGGCCAGTCGACCGTCCAGCTCCTCGAAGCCGACCGTGGCACCGGGGAACGCATCGCCGACGCTGCGTGCCAACGCGACCGGGTCTCCGATCTCGATAATGGTCACCCAGGCTGCCGCCAGATCCCGGCCGTCGTGATGCAGCACCGGCGTACGCGTGGCCATCGCCGATTGCCGCGCCGGGGCATCGGCATCGCTGCGGAAATGATCGTAGAAGCGCCAACGCCGGATGTACTCGCGCAGGGCGATGGTTTCCGGCAGGCGCTGCGGATCGCCGACCTGGGTGAACAGGCTGTCGAACAGCGACAACCTGTCATCCACCAGATCCCAACCGCGCGCATGACGTTGCCGAACCATTGCCCCACGGCGATCAACCAGCAGGTTGGCGCTGCGCAGGAACGGGCCAGCCCAGATCGCCTCGGCCTTGATCTGCGGGTCCAGTGCGAAGGCCGATCGACTGGGCGGCGGGTAGCCCAGATCGATGGCGTAGCCGAATTCGTCAGTGGCGAAGCCCAACTTCAATCCCACCGATTCCTGGCGTGGGCCGCCCTGCAGGGGGATTTCGCCGGCAGCAACCCGACGGTCCATTTTTTCCGGACCCGCCCACAGCGCCGAGCCCAGCCCGCCTTCGCGGGCCAGCACCGCCGCGACGCCGCCCTGCGCGGTCTCGGCCAGCAGGCGCAGGGCACGGTACAGGCTGGACTTGCCACTGCCGTTGTCACCGGTCACCACATTCAACTGCTGCAGCGGCAGTACGAGCCCGTGCAGCGAACGATAGTGGACGATGGCCAGGGTCTGCAGCATGGGCGGCGTCCGGGGAAACAGGGCGTCATGCTGGCCGGTTCTGATCGCAGGAGCTGCGACGCCAAGTGAAACGGGAAGAGCATCCACGCATGGCGTGGATCTACTGGAGCGGCATCGAATCATCCACGCGTCGCATGCGTTCAACGCGCGAACCGCCGTGTTTCAGTCCGCCCGTTCCACCCGGTTGCGACCTTTGCCCTTGGCCCGGTACAGCGCCTTGTCGGCACGTGCCAGCGTCTCATCCACGCTTTCACCGGGCTGGTGCTGGGCCACTCCAATACTGATCGTGACCGGGAACCCCAGCGGCAGATCAGCAACGGCCAGGCGCAGGAACTCGCACTGAAGTTCGGCGGTTTGCAGGTCGGTCGCCGGCATCACCGCCACGAACTCCTCGCCGCCATAGCGCGCGGCCATGCCACGGCCGGTGAAGTGCGAGCGCAGCAGCGTGCCCAGCTCGGCCAGCACCCGGTCGCCGGTGGCGTGGCCCTGGAAATCGTTGATGTGCTTGAAGTGGTCGATGTCCAGTAGCGCGACGCAGGCCACATCGGGCTGATCCCCGGTCACCGCCACTGCCTCGTCCAGCGCCGCCGCCATCGCGCGGCGGTTTGGCAGGCCGGTCAGCGCATCGGTGCGGCTCTGCTCGGCCAGGTCGGCGTTCTGCGCCAGCAGCACGTCGTGGTACTCCGACAGCAGGCGCTCGTAATCATCGCGTTCCAGCATGTGGTTCTGGATGTCGAGCGCGAAACGGCGCAGCTCCATCACCAGCATCACCTGCCGCGACAGCGCGGCCAGCGCCTCGGCCTTGTCGCTTGGCAGGTGCTGCGGCTGTGCATCGAACACGCACAGCGTACCCAGCGGCAGGCCATCGGAACTGATCAGCGGCGCACCGGCGTAGAAGCGGATGTGCGGGTCGCCGGTCACCACCGGGTTGTCGTGGAAGCGGATGTCCTGCAACGCATCCTCGACCACCATGACCTCGTGCGGCTGCAGGATGGCGTGGCCACACATCGATTCGCTGCGCAGGTTTTCCGCCGCGTCGATGCCCTGGATCGACTTGAACCATTGCCGTTCGACGTCAATCAGGGTCACCGCCGCCATCGAGGTACCGCAGACCGCCTTGGCGATCGCCACCAGGTCGTCGAATGACTTCTCGCGCTGCGAATCAAGGATCCGGTAGCGGTACAGCGCCTCGAGCCGGAGGGCTTCGTTGGCAGGCTTGTCGGGCTTGATCATGCAGCGTCACTTCCGGCAGGTCACTGCAAAGTCTAGCTGATGCCGGCGCGTAATCCGCACAACGGGTAGTGCCGGCCGCTGGCCGGCATCCCGCGCGCATTCGATGCCTGGAGTAGCCGGCCAGCGGCCGGCACTACCGCGCGTCACCAGTCCAGCTGCTTCGGCAGCAGGCCCTGCAGCTCCTGCTCGGTCAGGTTGCGCCACTGGCCCGGCTTCAGCGCGCCGATCTTGATGTTGTCGATGCGCACGCGGCGCAGCTGGGTCACGCGATAGCCGAACTCGGCAGCCATCAGGCGGATCTGCCGGTTCAGGCCCTGCTGCAGGGTGATGCGGAAACCGAACTTGGCGATGCGCGAGGTCTTGCACGGCAGCGTCATCTGGTCGTGGATGCGCACGCCGCGCGCCATGCCGCGCAGGAACTCATCGGTGACCGGCTTGTTCACCGCCACCAGGTATTCCTTCTGGTGGCCGTTCTCGGCACGCAGGATCTGGTTGACGATGTCGCCATTGCTGGTCATCAGGATCAGGCCTTCGGAGTCCTTGTCCAGGCGGCCGATCGGGAAGATGCGCTGTTCGTGGCCGACGAAGTCGACGATGTTGCCCTTGACCGAAGTTTCGGTCGTGCAGGTGACGCCTACCGGCTTGTTCAGTGCGATGTAGACGTGGCGGCGGGCGCCGGGCTTGCGTGCCACGCGGGCGCGCAGCGGCTGGCCGTCGACCAGCACCTGGTCTTCCTCGCCTACCACCGCGCCGGTACCGGCCGGATGGCCGTTGACGGTAACGCGGCGCGCGGCGATCAGGCGATCGGCCTCGCGGCGGGAGCAGAAGCCGGTGTCGGCGATATGTTTGTTGAGTCGGGTGGTCATCGGCCCATTATCCGGCATCGCCGCCCGCTGCGCTTCACGCCAGGGCGGGCGGATCGAGCTCCTCGCCGTCGAAGACCCGGTTGCGGCCCGCCCGCTTTGCCACGTACATGGCATGGTCGGCGCGCCGCAGCAGCCCGGCCAGATCGTCCTCGCCCGGTCGCCACTGCGCCAGGCCGATGCTGGCGGTCACCTCCAGCCCCGGCACCTGCAGGGCCTGGCCAGCCTCGGTGATTCGCTGGCGCAACCGGTCCAGTCGCGCCGAAGCGGCCTCGCGCGGCATGCCCGGCATCAGCAGCAGGAACTCTTCGCCGCCCATCCGTACCACTTCGTCCTGGCTGCGCACTGCCATGCGCAGGGCACGCGCCACCGCCACCAGCACCAGGTCGCCCACGGCGTGACCATGGCGGTCGTTGATGTCCTTGAACAGGTCGATGTCGAGGAAGCCGATCACCAGCGGGCCACGCTCGCGGTCGACCCGCTCAAGGTGGCGGGCCAGCTGCTGCAGTCCGGCGCGACGGTTGGGAAGCCCGGTCAGGCCGTCGGTCTCGGCCAGCTGGCGAAGTTCATCACGCTGCTGGCGCAGCCGGCCCAGCCGCTGGTTCAACGCATACGCGGCCATCATCAACAGCCAGGTCACCGCCAGCTGCAGCGCCTCCACCCGGTATTCCAGCAGCCACGCCGCACCACAGGCATCGGCGATGATCAGTACCAGCATCGGTGCCAGCGCGGCCAGACCCGCCTGCGCCCAACGGTCGCCGCGCCAGCGTGCCCAGACGCCGACCATCAGTGCCAGGCCACATCCGGACAGATAGGACACCTGCAAGCCCTTCGCGACCCAGGCCAGATGCTCCCAGCGCAGCCACGGCACCAGCACGGCCAGCGCCATCAGGGCCCACAACACCGCCACTTGGGCCGGGCGCGATCGAGGCAGCACGCGATCGCCTCCGTTCAGCCGCCACAGCGCCGGCAGCACCAGTGCCTGGGTCGCAGCGGTCAGCGCCAGCAGCCACCATGCGCCGTGCTCGCCCACCGGCAGCCAGGGTTCCGGATAGCCGCTGAGCCCGCCGAGGATTGCCTGCCACAGCACCATCACGGTGGTGCCGGCGATGTAGACCAGGAAACTGCGGTCCCGGGTGGTCAGGAAGGCCATCAACGCCGACAGCGCCAGCGCGATCGCCACCGCGATGCAGGCCGCGCGCACCAGCAGGCGGGCGGTGTCGTTCTGCTGCACCGGGCTGGGCGCGCCCAGCCGCAGGGTCGGTACCCAACGTGTCTTCAGCGGTGTCTGCCAGGAGACCAGGAACGGCTCATGGCTGCCGGCCGGCGGTACCGCCACCAGGCCGATGCCAGCCCGGAAACGTGAATCGCGGGTGCGCGCGTCGTGCATGTTGCCGCAGATCTCGCGGTCACCATGCTGGACGCGCACTTCACCGGCAAAGACGTTGAACACGTCCAGCGCCTGCGGTTGGCCTGACCAGCCCTGCGGCGGAGCCGGCACCAGCACCTGCTGGCGGGCGCCGGACAGCATCTGCGGCGTGCATGCGCGGTGCGGCGTCGGCTCGTCGGTAGCGCCGCCGACCAGGAGATAATCATGGCCCGACACGGCCTCTGCAGCCTGAAGCGGCCACGGCAACGCCAACCACACCATCAGGACGGCCAGCACCGCTCCTGTTCCATACCGCCACTGCCTGCCGCCCACGCCACGTCCTGTTCCTGCTTACGTCCGCGCCCACTGCGCGCCGCCCCTGACGCGCATTATCGCAGCCGGGCACGCCACGCATGTGTACACCAAAGTCGGCGCCCGCGGTTCAGCCAGCCGCCGGCGGCCCCTTCACCGCGACCAGCCGTACCGGGCGCAGATCGACCAGGGTCAGCCGCTCCAGCGGCTGCGGCCGTTCGATGGCATAGCCCTGCAGCCCCTGTACGCCAAGCCGGGTCAGCGCACCGGCAACCTCGGCGGTCTCCACCCACTCGGCCACCACTTCCATCTGCAGCTCGCGCCCGAGCTCGCTGATCGCGCGCACCGTGGCGTGGCTGACAGGGTCGGTATCCATGTCGCGCACGAAGGCGCCGTCGATCTTCAGGATGTCCGCCGGCAACTGGCGCAGGTAGCCGAAGGAAGACAGGCCGGAGCCGAAGTCATCCAGCGCCATCCGGCACCCCCGTGCCTTCACCGCATCGATGAAGGCGCGGGCTTGGCTGAGGTTGCTGATCGCCGCAGTCTCGGTGATCTCGAAGCACAGCTTGGAGGCCAGCGCGCGGTTGCGCTCGAGCAGGTCGCAGACGAAGGCGAGGAATCCCGGCTCGGCGATCGACTGCGCGGACACGTTGACGTTGCACAGGCCCAGCTGGCGCACGTGCGCCGGGCACACCTGCAGGTGGCGGAACAGCAGCCCGAGCACGTGCCGGTCCAGCGCCACCGCCATGCCATAGCGCTCCACCGCCGGCATGAACTGGCCGGGCAGATGCAGGCTGCCATCGGTGCCACGCATGCGCACCAGCACCTCGTAGTGCAGGTAGGACGGATCCCCCACGCGGGCGATGCGCTGTGCATACAGCAGCATGCGATTCTCGGCCATCGCCAGGCTGACGCCCTGCAGGCGCTCGGCCTCCTGCCGCCGCTCCTCCAGCGCCATGCGGTTCTCATTGAAGCAGTGCACGCGGTTGCGCCCGGCCTGCTTGGCGGCATAGCAGGCGCTGTCGGCGGCACTCATCAACCAGTTCACGTCCGGCGCATCTGCACTGACCTCGACCACGCCGATGCTGCAGCTCAGCTGCGGGCTGCCCTCGCTGATCGGAAACGTGGCCTGGCCCAGGTTGCGGATCACCCGCTGCAGCACGCGCTTGGCCTCGTCCTGCCCGGCATGGGCGAGGAACACCGCGAACTCGTCCGCACCCAGCCGGCCGACCCAGTCACCATCACGCACCGCCGCCACCAGGTACTCGGCGAAGGCGCGCAGCATCTGGTCACCAGCGGCGTGGCCGAAGCTGTCGTTGACCAGCTTGAAATGGTCCAGGTTGATATAGCACAGCGCGTGCGTGCCGCCTTCGCTGCGCACCTGCAACAGCGCGCGTTCCAGCAGCCGTTCGATCTCGCGGCGGTTGATCAGGCCGGTCAGCGGGTCATGGCTGGCGTGGTGCTCGATCTCGCGCGCCAGTGCATGGTTCTGGCTGACGTCCTCGATGATCGCGAACACCGACAGGCCACCGGCGGCGCTGCGCACGCCGGTGCCGCTCCAGCGGCCCCAGACCAGGCTGCCATCGCGACGGCGGAAGCGCAGTTCGCTCGGCCGCAGCTGCCGGTCCCAGTCGATACGGCCCACCCCATCGATGACAAGCTCGCCGTCCATCAGCAGATCGCCCAACGACA
This sequence comes from Stenotrophomonas sp. Sm10, assembly GCF_030985515.1. Classification (NCBI taxonomy): domain Bacteria; kingdom Pseudomonadati; phylum Pseudomonadota; class Gammaproteobacteria; order Lysobacterales; family Lysobacteraceae; genus Stenotrophomonas; species Stenotrophomonas sp. Sm10. The sequence goes on along the minus strand of NZ_JAPTFO010000007.1, from coordinate 7,250 downwards.
TCTGCAGCAGCACGTCGCGCCGGTAGTCGAGGATATCGGCCATCGCCTGGTTGGCTTCGATCACCTTGCCTTCGGTGTCGAGCTTGAGCATGCCGACATTGGCCTGATAGAAGGCGGCGCGGAAGCGGCTTTCATGTTCGGTCAGGTCCTTGCCGACGCGGCGCGCGAGGGCCACCGCCATCAGGCTGATCGCAAGCACCGACAGCCCACCAACCACGAGCGTGGCGATCCGCACCATCGTGGCCATGCGCAGCAACGCTCGGGAAAACGACTGCGCCTGCACCTGCAGCCGCCGGTCCAGATCGCGCAGCTGTTGCAGGTAACGGTCGCGGTCGGCCACTGGCAGCGTGCCTTCGGCGTGCGCCGACTGCAGCTCGGCGACCAGCCGCTGCACCGCCAACAGGTCATCGTCGGTCTGCCGCCACAACGCGGTTGCTTCGCGGAAGGCGCCGATGTCGCGTGCATAGCGGAACGAGAACACCAGACGCGGGATATCGGCATGTGCGTTGCCACCCTGCAGGAAGCCAAGCCGGGCCTTCTCCTCGTCCGGTACCGCCTGTTCCAGCGCCAACCGGGCCTGCAGATCTCCCAACGGAATCCGCAGGGCCTGGCGCGCGTCCTCCAGGTCCTGGGCATGGCCGCGCGCCAGGTAGCGGCTCAGCGCAGCAGTGGCATCCTGCTGCCCGCGTGACCAGTAACCCTGCCCGGCGATCCAGGCCGTCGAAGCCGCCTGCAGTTCCTGGATCAACGCGGACAATGCGACCAGCCCGATCGCCATGCCCGTCAACAACGCAAAGCGCAATCCCAGCCCACGGGTCATCGGCACCCGCCGGCTCTGCTGGTCCGTGCCACTTCTACCCATCCCGGATCCCCCCGAATGTGCTGCGGTGACAACCTGCCTTGGAACCGGCCCAGCCTATGACCGGCAATGTGTGGGCCATGCGAAAAAGGGGACGGAGGGGATTAAGTCGTTTTCGGCATAAGCGCATGGCCTGCCATTTACGACTTAATCCCCTCCGTCCCCTTTTCCTGTACGCCAGCCCGGGGCTGGCGTTGTTATGGACGGCTGCGGGTGCGGCTTAGAAGCTGCGCGGGCCGCGCGGCTTGAAGCCGTCACGACGCGGCGGGCGGCTGTCGCGGTCACCGCCGCGGTCGCCACCATGGCCACCCGGACCACCGGGGCCACCACGACGCGGGCCACCCGGGCCGCCCGGGCCACGCTTGTCGAAGCGCGGCTTGAACGGACGCGGGGCCGGGTTGGTGTCTTCACCCGGAGCCAGCGCACGCATCTGCAGCTGCTGGCCGGACACCCACACCTTCTGCAGGTGCGACAGCACGTCCGGCGGCATCTGTGCCGGCAGGTCCAGCAGCGAGAAGTCGTCGTGGATGTCGATGCGGCCGATGAAGCGGCTTTCCAGGCCCGCTTCATTGGCAATGGCGCCGACGATGTTGGCCGGCTTCACGCCATGCTGATGGCCCACCGAAATGCGGTAGGTCTCCATGCCCTGCTCCGGTGCACCACGCGGCGGAACCTCACGGCGCGGACGCTGCTCAAAACCACCTTCGGCGTCGTCGCGACGCGGGCCACGCTCGAAGCGCGGACCGCGCTCGTTGCGGTCGAAGCGATCGCCACGCTCCGGACGGTCGCCACGGTCGAAACGCTCGCGCGGGGCGCGCTCTTCACGCGGGGCACGCACCGGCGGCTGCAGTAGGAACGGGGTGTCACCCTGCAGCATCCTGGCCAGCGCGGCGGCGATCTCGATGGCCGGCACGTTCTGCTCGTTCTCGAAGCGCTCCAGCAGCTGGCGGTAGAAGTCCAGGCCACCGGCACCCAGGGTTTCGCTGATGCGCGAGGTGAACTTGTTGATGCGGGTGTCGTTGACCGCTTCCACGCTCGGCAGCTGCATCTCTTCGATCGGCTGGCGGGTGGCGCGCTCGATCTGGCGCAGCATGCCCTTCTCGCGCGGGGTCGCGAACAGGATCGCCTCGCCGCTGCGGCCGGCACGACCGGTACGGCCGATGCGGTGCACGTAGCTTTCGGTGTCGTACGGGATGTCGTAGTTCAGCACGTGGCTGATGCGCTCCACGTCCAGGCCGCGCGCGGCCACGTCGGTGGCAACCAGGATGTCCAGCTTGCCTTCCTTCAGCATGGCGATGGTGCGCTCACGCTGGGCCTGCTGCATGTCGCCGTTGATGGCGGCAGCGGCCAGGCCACGGGCCTGCAGCTTGCTGGCCAGTTCTTCGGTGCCGGCCTTGGTGCGCGCGAAGATGATCATCGCGTCGAACGGCTCGACTTCCAGGATGCGGGTCAGCGCATCCAGCTTGTGCATGCCGCTCACCCACCAGTAACGCTGGCGGATGTTGGCCGAGGTGGTGGTCTTGGCCGCAATGGTCACTTCCACCGGATCCTGCAGGTAGGTCTGCGCGATGCGGCGGATCTGCGGCGGCATGGTGGCCGAGAACAGGGCCACCTGGCGCTGCTCCGGCAGCTTCTTCAGCACCGCTTCGACGTCGTCGATGAAGCCCATGCGCAGCATTTCATCGGCTTCGTCCAGCACCAGGGTCTTCAGCTCGGACAGGTCCAGGGTGCTGCGGTCCAGGTGATCGATCACGCGGCCGGGGGTACCGACCACGATGTGCACGCCACGGCGCAGCGCCGACAGCTGCTGGCCGTAGGGCTGGCCGCCGTACACCGGCAGCACGCGGAAGCCCGGGATCTTCGACGAATAGGACTGGAACGCCTCGGCGACCTGGATGGCCAGTTCGCGGGTCGGCGCCAGGATCAGGGCCTGCGGCTTGATCTGCTGCAGGTCGATGTTGGACAGTACCGGCAGTGCGAACGCAGCGGTCTTGCCGGTGCCGGTCTGGGCCTGGCCCAGCACGTCGCGGCCTTCCAGCATCGCGGGGATGGTAGCGGCCTGGATCGGCGACGGGGTTTCGTAGCCGATGGCGGTGACCGCCTGCATCACGGGCTCGGACAGGCCGAGCTGCGCGAACTGCAGCGGCGCTTGGGAATCTTGGGACATGGGGAACTCCGAAGGCACTGCCGTCTTCCTGGCAGTGCGATAAAAAAGGGATGGTCCGCGCTTTGGGCGCCCTTCTTATCGCGTGCCCTGGCGCTGCTCGGTCGGAGGAGATTTCACTCGCTCAGAGCGGGATGATACCGCATTGATCCTGAACGAGGCGTACAGCTTTCCGTGCGCGTGCCGTCGAGCCCGTGCTGGCGCACAATACGCGCCCGCTTCCCGGCCCGGCCGCTGGCCTGCGCCCTCTTCCCAGGAACCCGCTCCATGCAGATTCTCGAATTCGACCTCGACGGTGACTACGTCGAACTCAAGCAGCTGCTCAAGCTGGCCGACCTGGTCACCAGCGGCGGCGAGGCCAAGATGGTCATCAGTGAAGGCCAGGTGCGGGTCGATGGCGAAATCGAGCTGCGCAAGGCCTGCAAGATCCGCGCGGGCCAGGTGGTCGAATTTTCCGGCAGCCAGATCCGAGTGCTGGCTGCCGGCTGATCTGAAGCCGTTCAGGCCACGCGCTGGGTCAGGTGCGAGGCGATCAGCTGCCTGAACGGTGCCACGCCCTGCGCCAGGCGCAGGCCAGCCGCACGCAGCAGGCGCGCCGGGCGACGGTCGTCGGTGTACAGGCTGGCGATCGCATTGGTGGCTTCGTACAGCGGCCGCGACGCCAGCCGATGCCCCCGCTGGTAGCTGGTCAGCATGCCGGCGGCAGCAATGTCGGCACCGCGACGCTGCTGCGCGACGATGCCCTGCGCCAGCCGCTGTGCGCTGGCCAGGCCCAGGTTGAAGCCATGCGCGGTGACCGGATGCATGCCGACTGCGGCATCGCCGATCAGCGCAGAACGCTCGCCGACGAAACGGTGCGCGTACACACCTACCAGCGGGTACGCCTGCGGCGTCGCCACCGGCTGCATGCGGCCCAGGCGATGTTCAAAGCACGCACTGATGGCATCGCCGAAGGCCACCTCATCCATCGCCAGCAGTTCTTCGATCTGCCGCGGCGGCAGCGTGATCACCGCCGATGCCTGGCCCTCGTTGAGCGGCAGCAGCGCCATGGTGCGGCCGTAACCGAACCATTCCCAGGCCGTGTGGTGATGGTCGCGCTCGACCTGCATGCGGCACACCAGCATCGACTTGCCGAAGTCGCGCATCTGCGCACCGATGCCAAGCATGCGGCGGGTGGCGGAGAAGCGGCTGTCAGCCGCGACCAGCAGGCGGGCGTGCAGTTGGCTGCCGTCATCGAGTCTGACCACGTGGCCCTGCGCATCGGCCTGGACGCGCTGCACCTTGCGCCCGTCGAACAGGTCCAGACCATCCTGGTCCTGCACGGCATCCCATGCAGCGCGGCGGATCAGATGGTTGGGCACCAGCCAGCCCAGCGGCTGGCCGTCGACCTGGCTGCTGGCGAAGGTCAGCGCGAACGGCGAACCGCCGTTCATCACCTTGGCATCGCGCAGTTCAGCGACTTCGGCCGGCGGCAGGCGCTGCCACAGCCCCAGCTGCTCCATGCTCTGCCGCGAGGCATGGGTCAACGCGATCTCGCGGCCATCGAAGGCGGCCTCGGCCAGCGCCTGGCGCGGTTGAACTTCGACCAGCCCGACCTGCAGGCCACTGCCGGCCAGCGCCCGAGCGAAGCACAGGCCCGCCGGTCCGGCGCCGACCACCACCACGTCCATCCTGCGCATGCGCGTCTCCTGCCGTTGATTCAGTCCGGGCCAGCATAGCGCCGTGCGCCTGACCGTCCTTGATCTGGATCAGGCGCGGGTCACAACAACGCGAACACCAGCGCCAGGATCGACAGCAGCGACACCAGCCACACCAGGCTACGCAGGTAGGGCACGCCGGCCGCGTACAGGGGCAGATAGACCACACGCGCCCAGAAGTAGGCCTGCGCAGCCAGCGCCGTGGTGCCGTTGCCGCGACCGGACACGACTACTGCAATGGCGGCAGCGGCGAAGAACGGGAAGGTTTCCAGGAAGTTGGCCTGGGCCCGCTGCAGGCGGCCGGCCAGCGGGCTGAGCGGCTTTGCATCGCCATCGCGTGCCGAGGCATTCCACTTCATCCCGCGCTCGCGGGTGACCACGGTGGAGGTGGCGAAGATGTACACGAAGCCGAGCACGATCGACCAGGCCAGCATTGCCAGTTCAGTTGCCATCGATCATCTCCTCAGGGTGCCGACGCACGCAGGCTGTAACCGGCCAGGCGCCACACCTGGTCTTCGTCGAAACGGAACGAGACCAGCTCGCGCACCGGCTGCGCGCTGTTGGCGAAACGGGTCGGGAAGCTGACGTTGATGTAAAGCCCTTCCGGCACCGCAGCACCGGCGCTGTACTTGACCCGGGTGATGGTGGGCTGGCCTCGCCCGGCCAACGCACCCAGGCGCGCACGCTCGGTGGTCAGCTGGCTGACGAAGGCGGCCTTCGGCACCGCACGACGGGCGACGGCCGAAGCGCCATCCCACAGTTCGCCGGCGCGGTTGGCATCGACCAGCTGCGCCGCCTTCAACGCAGCCGCGCCCATTTCGGCGTCCTGCTTCTGCACCTGGGCCTGCTGCGCGGCGGTCAATGCCGGAGCGCCGGCGGTGGCCGGTTTCGCAGCCGCCGGCGATGCCGGGGCCGGGCGCGCGGGTGCCGGTGCCGGCGTGGCCGGCGCAGGTGCCTGCGCCAACGCAGTCAGGGGCAGCAGGGACAGCAGCAGGAGCGCGCGCTTCATGGACACCGCCGGTTCTCGAGGAAAGGACCGCAGTCTACGCCAGCGCGGTGAGCGGTTCGTCAGCGCGCGTGGGCGTTGCCTTCCACCGCCGCCGCATCGGCCTGCGCCGCAGACTTGCCTGCATCGTCGGCTGCCTGCTCGGCCATCCGCGGTTCCGGCGGTGCCGGGGGCAGCGTCGCCACATCGATCTCCGACAGCGGGCTTTCGTCCGGGCACACCGCGTCGGGAAAGCCGAAGCGCTGTTTCAACGCCTGGCCGCAGCTGTTGATCGACTCCATGTCGGCGCCTTCGCGCTTGCATTGCTGGTCGAAGGCGACCAGGAACGCGTCCTTGCGCTGCACGAAATCATCGCCGCAGGCACGCATCTGCTTGATCCGTTCCAGATCATCCTGCACCGCATTGGTCCCATCCAGGCCGTACTGGCGCAGCTCGTCCGGAGTCAGCAGGCGCAGGCTGCGGTTGGGCACGGTCATCATCAGATCGGCCACGCCCACCGCCACGCCATTGCGCTGCAGATAGTCCTTCACGTTGTCGTAGACCTCGTGCAGCTCGCGGTTGAGTTCCGCGCGCGAGGTGGCCTTGGAGCTGATCCGCATCATGCGGTGGATGCCGACCTTGCCCGACAGCAGGCGGTTGTCACCGGCGGCCAGCACGAACACGCAGGCGCTGTGGCAGATCGAGCCTTCGCGCACCCAGATGGTCCAGCCGGATTCACCGATGCTGTCACCGGCAACGATCGCCGATTCCACCTGGCCGCCGCTGGAATCCAGATCGAGGATGCGCTTGTGGATCTTCTGCTGGTCGGCGACCACCGCCAACCGCCACATCATCTCGGCGAAGCCCGGATTGATCTTGCCGGCGTAACGCACGCGCATCAGGCCGCGCTCGGCGCACGGCGCCAGCGCCTGAGTGATCTGCTCGCGCTGCAGGCCTTCCAGCTCGACACCGTCGCCGGCATCGCCAGCATATTCCGTGCTGCAGCTGACCCAGGCACGGCCATTCTCAAGCTGCGCCTGCGGCCACGGCCGATCCGCCTGGCTGCGCGGCGGCGCTGGCGGTGGCGGTGCATCGGCCGCATTGATCGACACCATGTTCTCGCCATCGCTGGCCGGTGCCCGCGCCGCCTTGTCGGCAGCAGTCACATTGCCCGGATTTTCCAGCTGGCTGCAGCCCGCCAGGGCCAGGCACAACAGGGGCAACCAGCGGCGTTTGGCGGACATCGGGCAACCAGTCTTCACGTGAGCAGGAGCCACAGTCTACCCGTCCGGGGCACCCGTTCAGCGCGTGGCACTGAACCCCTTCTGACCCTCTGGTTCCAACCTTTTCATTACAGCGTCTTGCACCACTCCATCCACGCATGGCGTGGATCTACCGTGTCGACCAAGGTCGACACCCAGAGCGGGATGCCGTTCCGGCAGGCCGCGGGAAACTGTCGAAGGCGGGGTGGGTCCGGTGGCAGGGGCGTGAGCGCCATGGATGGCGCGACCGAGCTACAGGGACGTACTTGCAGCGCCCCCTGCC
>NZ_JAPTFO010000079.1:0-17303 GCF_030985515.1 Stenotrophomonas sp. Sm10 | reverse complement strand
ATGCGGCGACCGAGCTTACATGGACGTACTTGCAGCGTCCCCCTCAACCGGACCCACCCCGCCTACCCACGGATAGCCAGCTTCTGCCGTTGACGTTGACGTTGATTCGGCAGGTGCAGGGCTGCAAGCCCTGCCGAACACCGCGCCTCAGCCGTCGCCCTGGATGCCGCCAGGCGCCTGTGCCGGGTCGCGCCAGCGGCGCACGGTGCGCTGGAAGAACAGGTTGTTCGGCAACTGCAGCACCGTGCCCTCGTGGCCGTCGCCGGTTTCCTGCAGCGTGGTGTAGATCAGGTTCACATCGATCACCCGGCCCTTCAGGCCCGGCTTCTCGCCGTTCTCCAGCACCTCGATGTAGTCATGCAGGCGGAACGGGCGCGTGGTGAAGATCAGCAGCGTGCAGAAGATGTTGGAGAGCACGCTCCATGCCGCGAAAAAGGCCACCGCACCCACGGCGGCAAAGCCGGTGAACGCCGTCCACAGTACCGAAGGCGACGCGCCCAGCAGGCTGAGGATGTACAGCAGGGCGCTGAAATAGACCACGAAACTGGTGATCCGCCGGGCGCCCATCGCCATCTCCGGTGGCAGTGTGTAGTGCTCGGCGAAACGCCGGATGAGGCGCCGTGCCAGCACCCGCAGCAGCCACGCGGCCAGCAGGGTCAGCAGGATCTTCACGGCGATACCCACGTCATGCAGCCAGGGGTGGGTCCAGGCGGGGAGATGATCCTTCAGCGACAACATCATGGCGCGACAACAGGTGGCAGTAACGGCCCTTGATGTTACCCGGCGCCTGCCGTGGATTCGACTGCCGGTGCCCAGGCCAGGCACACCAGTTCCTGGCGATGCTGCTGCAGGCAGGCCCGGCCACTGTCCGTGCGCAGCTGCAGGGACAGGCCCAATGCCTGCAGCACGACGCAGGCGGCGATCACCAGCACGGCGGCGCAGGCGGGGCTGGACATGACTGGACTCCCGGAGGTGTTTTCTCGAAGACCTTTCATGGATGCAGCCATCGTCGAAAAGGTTGCATGTCCCTGATCGCCGACCACCTCTAAACCTTTTTCCGGGCCGCCGCATCCAAGCGATATGCTCGACACCACCATGCCAGCGCTGCCTGCCGCCAACGACCCCGTCGACGAACCCGCCCTGGTGCGGGCGGCCGCTGCGGGAGACACTGCTGCCTACGAACTGCTGTACCGGCGTCACGCGCCGCGTGTATTCGCTGTGCTGTGGCGGTTGTGTGGCGGCCAGCAGGCACGTGCCGAGGATGCGCTGCAGGAGGCCTTCCTGCAGGCCTGGAAAGCGCTGCCGGGGTTCCGCTTCGAGAGCAGCCTGTCGACCTGGCTGCATCGGCTGGGCGTCAACGCCGCGCTCATGGAGCTGCGTGGCCGGGCGGGCGGGCAGGATCACGACAGTCTGGACGACGTCGACGGGGGCCTGCAGGAACTGGCGGTGCGTGACCGCTGCGCCGGCACCGAGCGCGACCTGGAGCGCGCGCTGTCGACACTGCCACCACGGGCGCGTGCGGTACTGGTGCTGCACGACATCGAAGGCTGGAAACACCAGGAAATCGCCGAGCAGCTGCAGATGGCCATCGGCAGTTCCAAGGCACAGCTGCATCGTGCGCGCGGCCTGTTGCGCGCACGGCTGGGAGACATGACATGAGTACGCACGAACACGATTTCGATCACGACCTGCTGGCCCGGCTGCGTGCGCTGCCGAATGAGCGCGAAGTGCCCACTGATGGCTGGGCACGCCTGTCTGCCCGGCTGCCGCCGCGTGAACCACAGGCAGCATCTGCGCCAACGGGCAACGTGGTGGCCCTGGCAACGCGTTCGCGGCGCCGCTGGTGGTTGCCGGCCGGCGCTGCCCTGGCTGCCAGCCTGGCGATCTACGCGGTGGCCCCTTGGTGGCATGCGCAGCCGGATACACCGGTGCCGTCCACGCTGCAGTTGCAGGCGGCTGCGATGACCGAGCAGTACCAGCAGGCCGTGGCCTCGCTGCCCGATGGGCGCGCGCCGGAATGGCAGCCGGCCCTGCACGAACTGGATGAAAGCGCGGCGCAGATCCGTGCCGCACTGGCGCAGGACCCGCGCGCGTCGCACCTGCTTGGCCAGCTCAAGCGCACCTATGCGCTGCGGCTGGAACTGACCCGGCAGGCGGCCTATGCCGCCGAGTCCGGCCTGACGACCTGAGGAGACCCCCATGACCCGAACCCTGATTTCCTGCTGTGTCGCACTGCTGCTGTCCCCTGCCGTGGCGCTGGCCGACACCCGCATCGACGAGCGCCACACCTTGGCTGCGGGCGGTCGCATCGAACTGAGCAACGTGGCCGGCAAGGTGACCGTGCGTGGCTGGGACCGCAATGATGTGCAACTCACCGGCACGCTCAGCGATGGCCTGCAGCTGCGCCAGGAAAAGAGCGCCAACCGGGTGCGCTGGGAGATTGAATACCCGCGCCGCAGCAACAATGGTGGCGCGACGCTGGTGCTGAACGTGCCGCGCTCGGTGGAACTGCTGTTGAGCACGGTCAGCGCCAGCCAGGACATCAGTGGCATCGATGTGCGACGGCTGCAGGCCGACACCGTCAGCGGCAGCCTCAGCGCGGCTGGCCGCAGCGGCGACAGCAAACTCAACACGGTCAGTGGCAGTGTCAGCGCACGCCTGCAGACGCCGAAGCTGGACGTAAATACGGTCAGTGGCCGGATCGAGGCCGGCGGCGGCGTGTCCGGTGATATCGGTGCGCAGACGGTATCCGGCCGGGTTGCGGTGGAGGCCGGACGCGTGCAGCGGTTGGCGGTGGAGACCGTCTCGGGCAGCATCGATCTGGCAGCAGCCGGGTTGGCGCCCGGTGGCCGCATCAATGTCGAATCGGTCAGTGCCCCGGTCACGCTGAGCCTGCCGCGCACGGTGTCGGCACAGCTGTCGGTGAACAGCTTCAGCGGCTTGATCAACAGCGATGCCGGGCAGGTGGAGCGGCCGCGCTATGGGCCGGGCAGCCATCTCGACACGCGTCTGGGCGGCGGTGATGGAGACATCCGCATCCAGTCGCACTCGGGCAGTGTGAGGGTACGCCTGGATCGCTGAGCGCGGTCCGGCAGGCCGCGGCGGCAGCGCCGCCGCGGTCGGTGCTGGGTCAGCTGGCCTTCTTCAGCGCCCAGGTGGTGCCGAGGACTTCGATCTTGCCACCGGCCTTGCGGAACGCTGCCAGGTCCGAAGCGATCGAATCGCTGCTGACCACGGTGCTGGCGGCCGCGCCCTTGCGTTCGCTGCGGATGCTGTTGCTGGCCTTCGCGGGGGTCTTTGCCTTGCGGGGCATGGTTGCTCCTGTCAGGTGGAAGGGGAGGAAAGCGACCAGGCATCAGCCTGGCGCAGGTAGTCCTGCCGCTCGCGGCGGCAGTCATCGCCGCCCATCGAAAACTGGCGGCAGATCGCCGGGCGCTGCGAATAGATCGTGCAGCGCAGGTGATAGGGATCGATCGCCGCGCACCAGCCTTCCTCGTTGCGCGCCATCACGGCACGGCCGTGGGAGTCGCGTGACAGGAACTGGCCAGGCACGTGGTCGCCGGGCTGCAGCAGCACTGGCAGCCGACAACAGACCGCGTCACAACGGCGGCAGTCGATGGGTGCAGGTGCTGCGTCAGGTTGTAAGGCCACAGGGGCCTGGCGGGTGCCCAAAGCGGGTCTCGATGGCGGCTCAGGTGCTGCGCGGACCATGAACGAGCCAGGAAGGCATGGCCGCTAGGCCCGCAGGCGGGCCAGGCTGCACCGTGGACACACACCGGCGTGGCCAGTGGAAGGTGCAGCGGGGTTCTAGCCGACCAAGAGTAACTTAGACCGCGTAACGTTTTGTTAATCCGGGCTGGCTGCCGCCAGTGCCAGGCCCTGGACCACGCCCAGCGAGGGCTCGCCGTGGACCATGCGGGCGCCCGGGAAGGCCTCGGCCACGGCCTGGCGCAGGTAGCCGGCGCGGGACATGCCGCCGGTCAGGAACACCGCATCCGGGTCGCCGCCAATGTCGCTGCGGACCTGGGCCAGCAGTTCCCGGATCTGTTCCAGGTAGCCGTGAGCGGCAGCGGCCAGGCCGGCGGCGCTGCTGTCGGCATGCAGGTCGCGGGCAATGTAGTCCAGCGTGCTGCGGTGCTCGCTGGCGGCACTGAGGGCGATCTTCGCGCGTTCCACATCGCGGTACAGGCGGGCGGTATTGCCGGTGTCCTGCAGGGCCTGCAGGCGCGCGCGCCACGGATCGTCGACGTGATCGTATTTGTGCTGGCGGAAGTCACGCTGGCGGGTCATGTCCTGCACCGTGGCCGCTTCCACGTAGTGGTGGGCGGGCACGCGGGTGATGCCGCGGCCGAACAGCGGCATGTAGCTGGACAGGCTCAGCGCCAGGTCGATGTCGGTACCGCCGCGGGCAATACCCCACGCGCGGTGGATGCGTGGCGCAGCATCGCCGCCGACTTCGGCATGCGCGATGTCGGTGGTACCGCCACCGATGTCGACGATCACCGCCTGGTGCCGCTCGCGGCTTTCGGCGTGGTAATGCATGGCCGCCGCGGCCGGTTCCTCGAGGAAATCGATCTGGTCGAAGCCGGCCTGGGTGGCGGCCTCGCGCAGGATGTCCAGCGCCTGGTCGTTGCCGGCCGCGCCGATCGAGCTGCGGAACTGCACCGGGCGGCCGAGCAGGGCGGCACGCAGCGGCTGGCCGAGCTGGGCGCTTGCAGTCAGGCGGATGTGCTCGAGGATGTGCGCGGCGATGCCGGTGATGGTCTGCTTGGCGCGCGGGTGCAGGTTGTAGCCGAGCATCGACTTCGGGCTCTGCACCAGGTTGCCTTCGTGTTCCTCGAAATAGGCTTCCAGCGCGTCATCGCCATAGACCGCGTTCTGCAGCAGGTCGCTGGCGCTGCGTTCCTTGCCGGCGCGCGCTTCCATCCACTCCCGTCGCAGTGCGCGCAGGGCTTCGCGGCGCAGTGCCTGTGGCGTGCGTTCCTGGCCGGCGGCGCGGGCCGCGCGCGCAGCGCTGTCGATCATCTGCTGCAGCTGGTGTTCCTGCCCATCATCGAGCTGGAAGTCATCCGGGTCGGGCACCACGCCGGGGAAGTACACGCTGGTGCGGAACTGTTCGGCGTCGCCGAAGCGGATCGGCAGCAGCTTTCCCTCATGCACGATGGCGGCGGCGGAGTTGCTGGTACCGAAGTCGATGCCGAGGCGCATGGGAAGTTCCGGGGTCGATCAGGGGCCGCGCACTCTGCTGCAGTTCGCCGCCGACTGCAAGTTCCGGGGGCGTGCCGTTGTGTGTCGGGCCAGGTGCGCAGCCCGGGGCCTGCCTGGAAAAGGGGCAGGGAAGCCAGGCGGTTACAATGGCGGCTGTTGATTCACTTTGAGGTACTTGCTGATGTCTTCTGCCCCCGCCTGCCCGCAGTGCACCCTGGAAAATACCTACGCCGATGGTGCGCTCTGGATCTGCGCCGACTGCGGCTTCGAATGGACCCCCGAAGAAAGCGCGGGCTCCACCCTGGTCGTGCGTGACAGCAACGGCAATACCCTGCAGGCCGGCGACACCGTCACCGTAATCAAGGACCTGAAAGTGAAGGGCTCCTCGATCCCGCTCAAGCAGGGCACCGTGATCCGCAACATCCGCCTGGTCGAAGATGATGCCGAGCACATCGAAGGCAACTCGGACAAGATCAAGGGCCTGGTCCTGAAGACCTGCTTCCTCAAGAAGGCCTGATCGCCTTCAGCGCCTGGCCTGCTGCTGCGCGCGCCAGCGGGCCAGGCTGTCCAGCTTGGCCTGGTAGCGCGCCTGCTCCGGCGCGCCCCCCAGTTCCCGTGCACGCAGCAGTTCACGATCGGCGCGCTTGAGCTGGCCAGCCAGGAAATAGGCGCGTGCCAGCCCGAAGTGGAACTGATGCGCGGTGTCGTACAGGCGCACGGCCTGCCGGTAATGGCGGATCGCCTCGTCCAGTTGGCCGGCGCGTTCGGCCTTGGCGCCGAACATGTACTGCGCGAACGGGTCTTCGCGCTGCACCGACTTCAGCCGGCGCTCAAGTGACTGCGCCTGTGCGGTCAAGCCCAGGCTGCGGAACAGCGCAGAGGCATTGGTCAGTGCGGCATCCTGGCGGCCGTCCAGCTGCAGCGATCGGTCCAGCGCCTGCCGCGCCGCCTCGGTGTTGCCTTCGCGGTGGGCGAGTACGCCGAGGTTGTTCCACACCGGAGCGAACCCGCTGTCCTGGCCCAGGGAAGCGTCGAAGAACGCACGCGCGCCGCCGAAGTCACCGTCGGCGAGGCGCTCCGCACCCCGGTTGTTGTAGAAATGCGCCAATGCCCGCGCACGGCTGACCGGAACCGGCCCACGGCGGTCATAGAGCACGTTGCGATCCAGATCGACGGTACCGAAACGCCCGCCGACGTCGACACCGGCGTTGACGTGGCCGACGCTGTAGACCACGCCCGCGTCCTGGTCCTGGTACCAGGACACTACCTGCCCCACTTCCTGCACGCGCGCCTGGATGCCCGCCTCCCGCGCAAGCGTCACGAACAGCAGGGTGAAGGCCAGGCAGTTGGCGCGGCGGTGCTGCCAGATATCGCTGACGGTGTAGGTCGCATTGGCGTCGTACTGCAGGTCCAGCCCGTGCTGGCCGAAGATCATCTCCACGAGCGCCTGCAACCGCTGGTCGCGGGAGTAGCTGCGCTGGATCACCTGCTTCTGGAGCATCGCACGCAGGTCTGCGGGAATGGCGAACACTTCTTCCGGGGTCGGCACGCGTACGGCTGACACGGTGATGGTCGGGGTCGTCACCACATCGGCGGGCGGTGCCTGGCCTGCGCCGAAGGCAGGAGCACAGAAGGCCAGCAGCGAAAGGGTGAGGCAATGGGCGGCAGAACGGTACATGACGGTTCCCGGCAGCGGCGGGCGCTCCCGCCTGTGGCGAGTGTATTCCCATGGATGTCAGGCTGCAGCGACCGTTGGTCGGCGCCGCGGTCATCCACAACCGATGTGGACCAGCGCTCGACAAAGCTGTGGACAACTGGCTCCGGGCCCCGCCCGGCAAGCGTTGTGAGTGCGTGGTGAAAAAACCGCCAGCTTGCCCGGCGCCGGCACAGGCGGGATGATCCGGGCATGGACTTCTCACCGCTGACGCTTGCCCCGGCGCAGTGGCAGGCGCTGCAGGACAGCTATGCAACGCCGCCACGGGCCTACCACCACTTCGGCCATGTACGCGCCGTGCTGCAGCACTGCCAGGAGGTGGCCGACGGCCCTGGCTGGACCCAGCCGGCCGAGATCTATCTGGCCGTGCTCTACCACGATGCGATCTACCACGCGGGGCGCAAGGACAACGAGGCCCGTTCGGCGCAGCTGGCCCTGCAGGCGATCGCACAGGCACCGGAGCTGGCCGCAGTGGATGCCGCACGCGTCGGGCAGTTGATCCTGCTGACCGCCCGCCATGGTGAGCTGGGTCCGCAGGATGTGGATGCCGAGGCGGCGCTGTTCCTGGACTGCGACATGGCGATCCTGGCCGCGCCGGAGCCGGTGTTTGCCGCCTATGACCGTGGCGTGGCCGACGAATACAAGGGCGTGGTGCCGGGCTTCCTGTACCGCGCCGGCCGCCGTCGGTTCCTGCAGGGCCTGCTGCGGGCGCCGCGGATTTTCCTCAGTGACTTCTTCCACCGACGGCTGGATGCGGCCGCTCGGGAGAACCTGCGCCGACAGCTGGCCCGCTGAGCCAGCCCGGTACACTGGGGCCTGCTTCCACTGATCGTCGCTTCCGACCGTGTCCGTCCCTGATCCCGATCCACGCCCGCTACCACCGGAAGAACCCGGTCCCAACGAATGCTGCGGCAGCGGCTGCCCGCTGTGCGTGCTGGACCTGTACTCCGAGGAGCTGCAGCGTTACCGCAAGGCGTTGGCCGAATGGAAGACGCGGCATCCTGAGGACGCAGCATGAGCCGTGCGCGTCCGGTGGCGGTGCTGGCACTGGTGGCGCTGCTGCTGTTCGTGGCAACCGCGCTGTGGACCCAGGTTGCGCGCAGTGATCTGGACTGGGTGCGGGCGACGTTGAGCCTGTATCTGCACGGGCCGTGGGGGCTGGCGTTGCGCGCTGCCTACTGCGTGCTGGCGCTGGCCATTGCGGCACTCGGCGTTGCGCTGTATCGCGGCAGCATCGGCCCACGGCGCAGTGCGGCCGCACCGCTGTTGTTCACGGTTTCCGCCCTGGGCCTGGCGACGGTGGCGATCGGCGACAGTTGGCTGCCTGAAGCGACCCCGTTGCTGGCGCCGTTCATCCACGGGCTGGCAGCCAACACGGCGTTCCTGTGTGCCAGCGTCGGCATGCTGCTGCAGGCGTGGTACCTGCGCCGGGAACCGGGTTGGCAGCCCGCCGCTGACCTGCTCTGGGGCTGGGCATGGCTGGCCTTCGTGCTGCTGTGGCTGCACGTGCTGTGGCGCGCTGGGCCACCGCGCGGGCTCGGACAGAAAGTGGTGATCGCAGTGATCGTCGGCTGGCTTCTGTACCTGGCGACGGCCCTGTACCGTCGCAGCCGCCAGGCCGCGGCCGACTGAATCCCCAACGGCCTGCGCCGGTACGTGCCGTGCACGCGGCGGCGGCGTATCGTGTGCGCATTCGATCGGGGATGCGACATGAAGCGTGCAGGGCTGGGCAGGGCAATGGGTGTGGTATTGGCGCTGGCCACGCTGCCGGCAACGGCGGCGGTGACCCCGCAGCAGTTCAGCCATGGGCGGTTCGAGCAGATTCCGGTGCACATGCCGGCCGGCACGCCGCAACGGGTGGTGATCTGGTTCCACGAACCCACTGCCGGCGGTGACACCAGCCGCCTGCCGATCGAGGCCCTGCGTGCCGACGGCGCGCTGGTGGCGGCAGTGGACATTGCGCATCTGCGCGGTGTGCTCAAGCGCGAGGGTGACCCGACCTGTTCGTTCGGTTCCGGTGACGTCGAGAATTTCTCGCGCTGGCTGCAGGCCTCGCTGCATCTGCCCGGCTACCACCTGCCGCTGGTCGGCGGTGATGGCGAAGGTGCCGAAATGGCCTACGCGCTGGCAGCGCAGGCCGACACCCAGGTTTTCGCCGGTGTGCTGACCACCGGCTTCTGCCCGGACCACAGCCACCAGCGCATGGTCTGCGGCGATGGCGTGAAGCGCGACAGGCTGCAGCCGGCCGAACTGAATTTTCCGTGGTTGAGTGCGGCAGGTGACAACGGCTGCAGGGCGGGCCAGGCCAGCCGGTTCGTACAGCAGGTGGCCATGGCGCGTGAGTTCAAGCGCACTGCGCGCGGTGATGCATCACCGGGCCTGGTGGCGGCGGCGCGGGTGATTGGCGCGCAGGCTGGCGTCAGCCTGGCACCGCCGCCTGCTGCACTGAAGGGCCTGCCGGTGGTGGAAATGCCGGCGGCCACCAGCGGCGATACGCTGGCGGTGTTCGTCTCCGGTGACGGTGGCTGGGCGGGCTTGGACAAGAACGTGGCGTCGTCACTCAACGCGCATGGCGTGGCGGTGGTGGGCATCGACTCGCTGCGCTACTTCTGGAGCCAGCGCACACCGAAGGGCTTTGCCGGCGACCTGCAGAAGATCATCGACCACTACCGCCAGCAGTGGCACCGAGACAAGGTGATGCTGATTGGTTTTTCGCAGGGTGCCGATGTGTTGCCTGCCACCATCAACCAGCTCGATGCCGGTACCCGTGAGGGGCTGGAGCGCATCGTGCTGCTATCGGTGGGCAGGAAGGCCGACTTCGAATTCCATGTCAGCAACTGGCTGGGCGGTGGCGGCGATGGCTTGCCGATCGCCCCGGAAGTGGCCAGGCTGCCGGCAGAAAAAACGCTGTGCGTGTTCGGCGACAAGGATGAGGACGCATTGTGCCCGGACCTGCCGGCCAATGACGGGGTGAGGAAGGTGAAGCTGCCGGGTGATCACCATTTCGGGGGGGACTACGATCGCTTGGCCGAAGTGATCCTCAAGGGCGGTATGTAGCGCTTGGCAGGCGCCGACCTTGGTCGGCGCTGGGGTTGCATGTCGACCAAGGTCGACACCTACCGAGCAGCGGGTAGCGTCGAGCCATGCCCGACGCATCGCGGCTTCAGTTCCGCCGCGGATCCAGCGAGATCAGGCGCGTGGCATCCAGCAGCGCGGCCGGCAGATGCATGCCGCCGGGCGCCGCGAGATAGCGTGGCCGCCACTGCGGATCGAACTTCGACTTGAAGCGGCGCAGGCCACTGAAGCCATAGAAGCGTTCGCCATGCCGCGCCAGCAGGCCGGCCAGGCGGTTCCAGCGACCGGCCAGCCGATGCTGGGCCAGCCCGGACAACGGCGCCATGCCCAGCGAGAACCGCGCATAGCCCTGCGCGCGGCCCCACAGGAACAATTCGATGAAGAGAAAGTCCATCGTCCCCTTCGGCGCTTCGTTGACGTGGCGCATCAGGTCCACCGACAGCTCGGCACCGGCCGGTGCCTGCCACAGGTTGGCGAATGCCACGATCTGGCCCTCGGCTTCGACCAGTGCCACCGGGAAGCGCACCAGGTAATCCGGGTCGTAGCTGCCCAGCGAAAAGCCCTTCTCATCGCCGGCCTTGTCCTCCAGCCATGCGTTGGAGATCGCATGCAGACGTGGCAGCAGGCCGGGAACCTCCTCCTCCGGTGCCACGCGGAACGACAGGCCGCCGCGCCTGCCGCGGTTCCAGGCCTGGCGCAGATCGGCGCGTTCGCGGCCTTCCAGCCCGAAATCGTGCAGCGGCACGATCGCTTCCTCGCCCAGCTTGACCAGGCCCAGGCCGAGGTCGAGATAGGTCTGCCAGTAGGTCTCGCCCACCTGGTAGAACACCGGGCGCAGGCCGAGCCGGTCGGCTTCTTCGCGGAAGCGCCAGATGAGTGCACGGGCCACGTCCGGCGGGCCGACCGGATCACCCATCGCGATCAGCGAACCGCCATAGCGCTGCATCATCACGAAGCCCTGTTTCGCATCATCGCGCAGCACCGCCTTGTCGGCGGTCAGTACCAGGCAGGCCTGGGTATCGGTGGCCCCGGCCAGCACCGGTGCCAGCGACTGCAACGTGGCCTCGTCAGCGGCCGGCAGCGGGCTGCGCGTACTGTGCAGCAGGCGGGCCAGGCCGAACATCACCAGCGCGATCGCCACCACCAGCAACGCACGCAGCGCGCGCGGTGCGTTGCCGGACAACGCGAACTGCCACCACAGCTCGTTCTGGTATTCGACATGGCTGTAGGTGAAGAACAGCAGCCAGGTGACCGCGACCAGCACCAGACCCAGATTGCGCAGCCACGGCCACGACCAGGCTTCATCCAGCAGCGCGCCCTGGCGGTAGAACTCGCGGCGTGCAGCCCACAAGGCCATCGCCACCAGCACCGCCGAGACGGCGATCAATGGTTGCCCGCCGCGCAGCCACAGCGGCAACGGGGTGACAACGCACACCGCCATCGCCAGCACCCACGCGGCGTGGCTGCGCCGGGCCAGGCCCTGGCCGATCAGCAGCAGCGCGACGCCACTGAGGCTGCCGACCAGGTGTGAGGTTTCCAGGATCGGCAGCGAGGCGTTCACCAGGTGACGGCGTGGCGTCGGCAGCGTGCCGTCGATGACCAGCGCGGCGCCGATGCTGAACACCGCCAGCGCGATGATCTGCGGCAGCCACGGGCGCAGCGCGTTCCAGCCGGCACGGGTTGCCCCTGCGCTGGCCTGCAGCGGCTGACGCAGGGCCGGCGCAAGGGCGAGCAGGGTGGCCAGCACCAGCGGCAGCACGTAGTAGGTGACGCGGTAGATCAGTGCTGCCGCCAGCACCGCTGCCGGTGCCACCTGCGGCAACAGCTTCAGCAGGCTCCACTCGAACACACCCAGGCCTGCGGGCACGGTGGAGACCAGGCCGGCCAGCACTGCCACCAGATAGAGGCCGACGAAGCCCGGCAGGCCGGTTGGCGTGGAGTCCGGCAGCAGCACGTAGAACGCGGCACTGGCCAGCACCAACTCGATGACGCTGAGTACGGTGACACCGATCATGGTGCGGCGATCGGGCAGCCACAAGGCGTGACCGAGCACACTGAACTGCCGTCCGTCGCGGCCGACCAGCAGCACGGTGCCGAGATAGGCGAGCAGGGCAATGATGCCGACGATGCGCACGGCATCGGGATTCAATGGCAATGCCAACGCTGCCGCGGCGGGTTCCATGCATAGGGCCACGCTGATCAACAGCCATGCACCGAATACGAAACCGAGCGTGCTCATCAGCACCACCTGGCCGATCTGCGCCAGATCCAGGCCGGCGCCGCGGTAGCCGCGCAGGCGCACCGCGCCACCGGTCAACGCGGCAAAGCCCACGGTCTGGCCCAACGTGTGCGCAAGGAACGCGGTGATGCCGACGCGCGCGGGGTGCACGCGGATGCCGCTGCGACGCAGGCCGATGGCATCGAAGCCGATCAGGCAGGCGTAACTGGCCAGGCCGAGTACCACGGTGAGCGCGATCTGCGTGCCGCTGAGCTGCCGGAACGCCTGGCGGATCGCACGATAGCCGTGCTCGTCGAACTCATTGGCCAGGCCGTGCAGGGCCAGGGCGAGGATCAGCAGCGGGATGACGATGGTGGCAACCCGCTTCCAGGTTGGCGTGGAAGGGGCAGTGGTGGAATCGACGGGGGCGGTCATCGGCGCAAGGGTGCGGCAGGAGGGGCGAGGGCGGTGTCAACGCGGGCGTGGCGCATCGTGCGCCTGTCATCGTCATTTGACCAGTGGGACCGTCGGAGCCCGGTAATGACGTATCGCGGAGGGCACCCGTGCACCCACCGTCGACCGGTTTGGAGGACAATGCAGGCCTGATCAACCGCAGGAGCCATGCCCATGATGGAGCGTTACGACGTCGGACCGCGCATGTCCGAAATGACCGTATACAACAAGGTCGCCTACCTCTCCGGCCAGATTCCGGAAGACACCAGCCAGGACATCACCGGCCAGACCCGGCAGGTGCTGGCGGAGATCGACAAGCTGCTGGCGCTGGTCGCCAGTGACCGCCAGCACGTGCTGCGTGCGGAAGTGTTCCTGGCCGACATCGCCGACTTCGACGGCATGAACAAGGCGTGGGACGAGTGGGTGGTCGAGGGCGCGACTCCGGCCCGCGCAACCTTCGAAGCCAAGCTCGCCCACGCCGAGTGGAAGGTCGAGATCGTGGTGACGGCGGCAGTACCGTAACGGCAGGCAAGGTCAACTCCCACCGGGGAGGGGGTAGAGTCGACTGTTGGCCGACTATCGCGCGCAGCGCGCGGTTTTGCGCCGCCGGAACGAAGAGCAGTCGACTAACAGTCGACTCTACCCCGCCGCTTCACTGCCGGTTGGTCCGTTGGCTACGCTGGCACCAGCTCGATGCAGTCCACCGGGCATGGCGGGATGCACAGCTCGCAGCCGGTGCACAGGTCGGCGATTACCGTGTGCATGTACTTGGCGCCGCCGACGATGGCGTCCACCGGGCAGGCCTGGATGCACTTGGTGCAGCCGATGCAGTCGGCTTCCACGATCAGCGCCACCTGCGGCGCCTTGTGCTCGCCGCGCGATCGATCGAAGGGAATGGCAGGTACTCCGAGCACCTGCGCCAGTGCGCGCGCGCCGGTATCTCCGCCCGGCGGGCAGCGGTCCACGCCTGCCTCGCCGCGCGCCATCGCCTGCGCATACGGGCGGCAACCGTCGTAGCCGCATTGCCCGCATTGGGTCTGCGGCAGCAGGCGGTCGAGGCGTTCGGTCAGGGGCGGGATCAGGCTCATGCGTGGCGAAGGCTGCGCGTTGGGGTCATTTCAGGGGTTTGCCACGGAACCAGCGCTCGTGGGCCAGGGCCAGCATCGGCTTGTCTTCGGAACTGTCACCGTAGGCATGGATGCGCACGTAGCGCGACAGGTCGAACTGGCGACGGATGTGCTCAACCTTGCGCGGGCCACAGTCGCCACCGGCATAACGGCCTGTGAGGCGGCCGTCCTGGCTCTCCAGCCGGTTGCAGATCAACTGCAGGCCCAGCTGTTCGCACCATGGCCGCAGGTACAGGTCCAGCGAGCCGGACACGATCACCACGGTGTGCTGCTGTTCCTTGTGCCAGCGGATCTGCTCCAGCATTTCCGGGCGCACCACGTCGGGCAGGAACTCACGCGAGAAGCCGGCGGCCAGCGTGGCGATGTCATCGCTGTGGCGGTCGCTGAAGGTCAAACGGGTGACGCGCGCGCGGATGCGTTCGGCCGAGATCAGTTTCAGCCTGTACGCGGCCAGCCACGGGCCGACCTTCCACCACGCCTGCGCCAGCTGTTCGGCGGTGGCCACGCGGCGCAGGAAGCGGCCATAGGTATCGCAGGTGGTCACGGTGTGGTCGAAGTCGAACAGCGCCAGTTCCATTCCGTTGCCTCCCATCGCGTGCCCCGTGGCCGGTGCTGCCGGCGGGCGCGGCGGTGGCCGCGCCCGCTGCAGGCATCAGCGCACCGGCATGCCCGGCTGCGCGCCGCTGTCGGCGTCCAGCAGCGCCAGCGCGCCACCGTCGAAACCGGCCGACAGGATCATGCCTTCGCTCAGGCCGAAGCGCATCTTGCGCGGGGCCAGGTTGGCGATGAACACCACGTTGCGGCCCACCAGCTGCTCCGGCTCGCCGTAGCTGCCACGAATGCCGGAGAAGATCTGGCGCTTGCCCAGTTCACCTGCGTCCAGTTCGAAGCGCAGCAGCTTGTCCGAGCCTTCCACGAACTCGCACACCAGCACCTTGCCGATGCGCAGGTCGAGCTTGGCGAAATCGTCGATGCCGATGTAGGCCGGCGCGTCGGCGCTCTTTGCTTCGTCCTTGGCCGGGGCGGCCGGCTTGACCGCTTCGGTCCTGGCGGCGGGGGCGGCGGCAGCGGCCGGCTGCAGGGTGTCCTTGGAGGCGTCGATCATGGCGTCAATCTTCTTCGGGTCGATACGGGTGAACAGCGGGGTGTAGTCGGCGATGCGGTGATCCAGCAGCGGCTGCGCCAGCTCGGTCCAGTCGTTCACCGGCGCGGCCAGGAAGGCCTCGGCCTGCGCGGCGGTGGCCGGCAGCACCGGCTTCAGTGCGGTGACGAGCACGCGGAACAGGTTCAGGCCTTGGCTGCACACGGCCTGCAGCTGCGTGTCGGCGCCTTCCTGCTTGGCGATGACCCATGGCTTGACGTCATCGATGTAGCGGTTGGCTTCGTCGGCCAGGGCCATGGTCAGGCGGATCGCCGCAGCCGGGTCGTTGCGCTCGTAGGCTTCACGGATCGGTGCCAGGCCGTCGACGAAGCGCTGGTACTGCGCGGCATCAGGCAGCTGCGCGGCCAGCTGGCCTTCGAAGCGCTTGCTGATGAAGCCGGCGCAGCGGCTGGCCAGGTTGACGAACTTGCCGACCAGGTCGGCGTTGACGCGGGCGATGAAGTCACCCAGGTTCAGGTCGAGATCGTCGACGCCACCGCTGGACTTGGCGGCGTAGTAGTAGCGCAGTGCCTCCGGTTCCAGGCCCGCGTCGAGGAAGGTACGGGCCATCACGAAGGTGCCGCGCGACTTGCTCATCTTGGCGCCGTCCACGGTCAGGTAGCCGTTCACGTGCAGGCGGGTCGGCGCACGATGGCCGGTGCCATGCAGCACGGCCGGCCAGAACAGGCCGTGGAAATTGACGATGTCCTTGCCGATGAAATGGTGCAGCTCGGTAGCGGTGCCGGCGCGCAGGTGCGCGTCGAAGTCCTCGCCGATCCTGCCGCACAGGGTCTGGAAGCTGGACAGGTAGCCGATCGGCGCGTCCAGCCAGACGTAGAAGTACTTGCCCGGCTGGCCGGGAATCTGGAATCCGAAATACGGTGCATCGCGCGAGATGTCCCACGCGCGCAGGCCACCTTCGGCATTGAGCCACTCACCGAGCTTGGCCTTCACCCCGGGCAGGGCGACGTCGCCGGCCAGCCATTCGCGCAGGAACGCATCGAAGTGGCCCACCTCGAAGAAGAAGTGCTCCGAATCGCGCATTTCCGGCGTGGCACCGGAGATGACCGAACGCGGCTCCTTCAGGTCGGTCGGCGCATAGGTGGCGCCGCACACTTCGCAGTTGTCGCCGTACTGGTCGGGGCTGCCGCAGTTCGGGCAGATGCCCTTGACGTAGCGATCGGGCAGGAACATGCCCTTGGCCGGGTCGTAGAACTGCGCCACCGAACGGCGGCTGATGTGGCCGGCTGCCTCCAGCTTCAGGTAGAACTGCTCGGTCAGCGCCTTGTTGGCCGCCGAGTTGGTGGAGTCGTAGTGGTCGAAGGCCACGCCGAAGGCGGCGAAGTCACGTTCGTGACTGGCCTGGATGTTGGCAATGAAGGTTTCCGGGGTGACCCCGGCCTTTTCCGCGGCCAGCATGATCGGCGTGCCGTGGGTGTCGTCGGCGCACACGAACCAGGCCCTGCCGCCGCTCATTCGCCGCGCACGCACCCAGATGTCGGCCTGGATGTAGCCGACCAGGTGGCCCAGGTGCAGCGGGCCGTTGGCGTAGGGCAGGGCGGTGGTGACGAGCGCGGTACGGGTCATGGTCGCGGGGTGAAGCCGAGGGGAACCGCAGAGTATCGCATGCCCGCAACGAGGTGACCCGGCCGGGGCCGGGTCACGGGGTTTAAGCGGGGGCCAAGGCGCTTATTCGCGCTGCCAGGTCTGCGCGCGGCAGATGAAGGCGATGCAGCCGGACACGTCCAGCCGGTTGCCGCCGGGCTGCAATTCCATCTTCGACTTGTAGGTCTTGCCATTGGCCGGATCGAGGATGGTGCCGCCGGACCACTTGTTGGCGCCGTCGGCCTTCAGGTTCCAGAGGATGGTCATGCCCTTCACCGGCTTGTTCCTGTTGGCGCCTTCACAGCCGTCACAGACCGGGTTCGGGCCCTTGTCCGAGTGCAGGATGTCGACCACCTTGCCGGTCAGGGTGCCGTTGGCGGCCTGGGTGATCTCGACGATCGACTTCACCTTGCCGGTCTTGTCGTCGATGGTCTTCCAGCGGCCGGCGGCGCCATCGGCGGCCTGCGCCGAGAGCGCGGCCAGGCACAGCGGCAATGCCAGCAGCAGGGTCTTGAAGGTGTTGCGCATGGTCCCCTCCCAGGGTTCATTCCGGCACGGTGCCGGCATGGGTCGACTGTATACCCATTCGGCGGGGTATGGGGAAGGGGGGCTTTGCAGGGCTGCGCCCTGCACCCGCAGAGGCAACAGCAACGGCAACGGCAAAAGCGGCCATTCCGTGGATGGCGGGGTGGGTCCGGTTGCGGGGGGCGCTGCAAGTACGTCCCTGTAAGCTCGGTCGCCGCTTGCTCGTGTGCGCAGGAT
>NZ_JAPTFO010000078.1:0-17438 GCF_030985515.1 Stenotrophomonas sp. Sm10 | reverse complement strand
TCAGTCGCCGCCGCCGTCGTACCCCGCCGCCGCCCTGCGCGCCGGCGAAACCGGCACCGTGGTGGTACGCGTGGATGTAGACGCCACCGGCTATCCGAACAACGCCACGGTGATCCAGCGCAGCGGTTCACGCGACCTCGACCGTGCCGCGACCGACGCCGTGCGCCGTTGGCGATTCACTCCGGCCCAGAGCAACGGCCAGGCCGTGCCTGGCAGCATTGAAGTGCCGTTCGACTTCAAGACGCAGTAACTGAACGCTCCCCAGCAGGCAAGCTGAACCCTGCCGGTGATGTTGACGCAACGCTGACACTTTCCGTCTGTGGCTCGGGCAACACTGCCCATGTCGTCCATTGACGGAAGGAGTTTGCGATGGCTGTTACCACCCACGAAGACCTTCATTCGCCGCGGTTGCAGCGGGACTCAAGCGTACAGCACAAGAACGCGTCGCCCTGGATGTGGATCGCACTGATCGTGGCGATGTTTGCTGCCGCCCTGCTCTGGCTGCGTCATTCCAGCCAGGAAGAGGTGGCACCTGCGCCGGTCGGCGAGCGCATGCTGCCGGCCCCCGAGCAGGCGGCGGTGACGGACGCAGCGGCGCCTGCTGCACGTCCGGCAACCCCGGCTACCGCTTCGCGGAAGGCCGCGCCGGTAGTGCGCAACCGTGAGGCCCGCCCGCTGGCCAGCAATCGCATGCCCACCTACCCCGCCGCCGCGCTGCGTAGCGGCGTGCAGGGCAGCGTGATCGCCAGCCTGAATGTGGATACCCGCGGCAATGTCGCCAACGCTGCGATCGTCTCGCGCAGCGGCGAGCGCAGTCGCGATCTGGATCGTGCGGTGCTCAGCACCGTGCAGAACTGGAAGTTCCAACCCGCGGTGCAGGATGGCCGCGCAGTAGCCAGCGTGGTGCGGGTCCCGGTGGATTTCCGTACCGAGCAGCGTTGATCGCGGACGAGGGGTTCGTGATGTTTAGACGGAGGCTTCGGCCTCCGTCCTTTTATGCGGAAAAGCGTGCCAGCCAAGGTTGGCACCTACCGTGCAATGCGATCCGCCGGGCGTGGCCCGGCGGTTGCGGTGCCGGTCAGGCCAGGTTGAACCCGGCGCTACGCGCCAGGCCGTCGAAGTTCGGGAACGACGTGGCGACGTTGGCGATGTCGTTGATGCGCACTTCGCCGTCACTGATCTGACCGGCAATGGCGAACGCCATGGCGATGCGGTGGTCACCGTGGCTTTCGATGGTGCCGCTGCCCAGGCGAACGCCACCATGCAGGGTGGCGCCGTCTTCGGTTTCGTCCACCTGCATGCCCAGCGCGCGCAGGCCGGTGGCCATCGCAGCAAGGCGGTCGGATTCCTTCACCCGCAGCTCGGCCGCACCGCTCACCACGGTCTGGCCTTCTGCGGCGGCGGCGGCCACGAACAGCGCCGGGAACTCGTCGATCATGTCCGGCACCAACGCTTCCGGAATGCGCGCGCCCTTGAGCGGCGCGTAGCGCACTACCAGGTCCGCCACCGGCTCACCGCCCTGCTCGGCCGGATTCTCTTCGGTGATGTCCGCCCCCATCAGGCGCAGCGCGTGCAGCAGGCCAGTGCGGCGCGGGTTCAGGCCGACCTGCTTCAGGCGCAGCTGTGAACCAGGAATGATGCTGGCGGCCACCAGGTAGAACGCCGCAGACGAGAAGTCGGCCGGCACCACGATGTCCGTGGCGCGCAGGCGCTGGCCGCCACGCAGGCGGGCCTTGCCCGGTGAAAATTCGATGTCCACGCCGAACGCCGACAGCATGCGCTCGGTGTAGTCACGGGTCGGATGCGGTTCCAGCACGCTGGTTTCGCCCTGCGCGTACAGGCCTGCCAGCAACACCGCCGACTTGATCTGCGCGCTGGCCACCGGCGAGGCGAAGTCGATGCCACGCAGCGTCTGGCCGCCATGCACGTGCAGCGGCGGCGTGCCGTCATCCTGGGTGTCGATCTTCGCGCCCATCTGCGACAGCGGGCCGGTGACGCGGCGCATCGGTCGGCCCGACAGCGACTCATCGCCGATCAGCGTGCAGTCGAACGCTTGGCCCGCCAGCAACCCGGCCAGCAGGCGCATGCCGGTGCCGGCATTGCCGCAGTCCAGCGGTGCATCCGGCGCTTTCAGGCCGTCGATACCGACGCCGTGCACGATGCGCTGCGACGGGCTGGAGGTTTCGATGCGCACCCCCAGCTGGCTGAAGATGCGCGCGGTCGCGCGGGTGTCCTCGCCTTCCAGGAAGCCCTCGATATGCGAGGTGCCATCGGCCAGTGCGGCGAACATCACCGAGCGATGCGAGACCGACTTGTCGCCGGGAATGGTCAGGCTGCCCTGCAGGGGCTGGCCCTTGCGGGCAATCCAGTGTTGCGCGTTGCTCATCGTTCGATCATTCCGTAAACACCGGCAGCGCCGGCGATGCATCAGGGAGCGGCGGCTGTTGCCGCCGCAGCAGCACTCAGGGCACGGCCACCGGGTAGGAGCCGAGCACCTTGATCTGCGCCGAGTGCGCTTCCAGTTCGGCCAAGGCAGCCTGCATCGGCGCGTCGTCGATGTGGCCCGCCAGGTCGATGAAGAAGCCGTACTCCCACTTGCCGTGGTGCGACGGCCGCGACTCGATGCGGTTCATGCTGATGCCGTGGCGGGCGAACGGGCTGAGCACGTCGAACAGCGCACCGGGCTTGTCATGGATGAACACCAGCACCGAGGTGCGGTCGTGGCCGGAGGTCGGGAAGATGTTGCGGCCCACCACCAGGAAGCGGGTGGTGTTGTCGGCATCGTTCTGGATCGGCTTGGTGACCACCTTCTTCAGGCCGTACACGTGGCCGGCACTCTCGCCGCCGATGGCCGCCGCGTCGTCGGCGTTGCGCGCACGGCGCGCACCCTCGGCGTTGCTCGACACCGGAATCTTCTCGGCCTTCGGCAGGTTGGCGCGCAGCCACGCCGAGGTCTGCATGAACGACTGCGGATGTGCGTAGATGCGCTCGATGTCCTCGATGCGGCCGCTGCGCGACATCAGGTACTGCTGCACGCGCAGTTCCACTTCGCCGCAGATCTTCAGGTTGGAGGTCAGGAACATGTCCAGGGTGATCTGGATGGTGCCCTGCCCCGAGTTCTCCACCGGCACCACGCCGAAATCGGCGTTGCCCGCTTCCACTTCCTGGAACACTTCCTCGATGCTGGCCATCGGCAGGCCCAGCGCGGAGCGGCCGAAGTGCTTGAGCACGGCCTGCTGGCTGAAGGTACCTTCCGGGCCCAGGTAGCCGATCTTCAGCGGCTCCTGCTGGGCCAGGCAGGCCGACATGATCTCGCGGTAGACGTGCACCAGCAGCTCATCGCTGAGCGGGCCTTCGTTGCGATCCACCACCATGCGCAGCACCTGCGCTTCGCGCTCGGGGCGGTAGTAGTCGACGGCGGCGGCGAGCTTGCCCTTGGCCTTGCCGACCTGATGGGCGAAGCGCGCGCGCTCGGCGATCAGGCTCTGGATGTCGCGGTCGATCTGGTCGATCTTCGAGCGCACATCGGCCAGCGCCAGCGGCGCCAGGGTGGGTGCCGGGTTCGAGGCGGCCTTGGCCTTGCCCTTCGCCTTGGCGGGCGCGCTGTCCTTGGCCGGTTCGGCCTTCTTCAGCGCCTTCTTGCTGGATTTGCTGCTTGCCATCGGAATTCCTTGTTGCGGGGCCCGCACCCGACGGTGCGCGCCGTTCATTGCTCAGCCGTGACGCTGCTGGAAATCGGCCATGAAGGCGACCAGCGCCTCGGCCCCGGCCAGCGGCATGGCGTTGTACAGCGAGGCACGGATGCCACCGACGACCTTGTGGCCCTTCAGCGCCAGCAGGCCGGCCGCCTTGGCCTCGGCCACGAAGCGGGCATCGAGATCGGCGTTGGGCAGGAAGAACGGGATGTTCATCCGCGAACGGGCCGCATGTGCAACTTCATTGCGGTAGAAGCCGCCGGAGCCGTCGATGGCTCTGTACACCAGCGCGGCCTTGGCGGCATTGCGCTTGGCGAATTCGGCCACGCCGCCTTCGGCCAGCATCCACTTGAACACCAGCCCGGCCAGGTACCAGTTCCAGGTCGGCGGGGTGTTGAGCATTGAATCGCGGGCGACGTGCGAGCGGTAATCGAAGATGTCCGCACGTGGCTGGCCACTGCGCTCGAGCAGGTCGCGACGGATGATCATCACCGCGATGCCGACCGGGCCAAGGTTCTTCTGCGCGCCGGCGTAGATCACGCCATAGCGGCGCACATCCAGCGGTTCGCTGGCGATGGACGAGCTGAAGTCGGCGATCAGCGGAACGTTGCCGGTATCGGGAGCATCACGGAACTCGACGCCGTGGATGGTCTCGTTGGCGGTGATGTGCACGTAGGCGGCACCGGGCGACAGCTGCCAGTCGGCACGCGCCGGCAGCGTGCGGTAGCCGTTGGCCTCGCTGCTGGCGGCGATGTTGACGTCGACGTAGACACCGGCCTGCTTGACCGCGGTCTTGCCCCAGTGGCCACTGACCACGTAGTCGGCACGCTGGCCCGGGGCGGCGAAATTGAGCGGGATCAGCGCCTGCTGGGTGGTGGCGCCACCGGACAGGAACAGCACCGCATAGTCGTCGGGGATGTCGAGCAGGCGACGCAGATCGGCTTCGGCCTCGGCGGCCACGGACATGAATTCCGCGCCGCGATGGCTCATTTCCACGATCGAAGCACCGGACCCGTGCCAGTCCAGCATTTCCGCCTGCGCCTGGCGCAGGACCGATTCCGGCAAGGTTGCAGGGCCGGCACTGAAGTTGAACGCGCGCGTCATGTCACACCTGTGGGGCAAGACCCCTAGTATGCCGCAGTGCACCAGCCTTGCGGCCTTGTGGCGCAAGGGAAATTTGGTTTCATTGGAATCCATTGGCCGCCCGCATGGCGCCGGTAGTCGCCGACCTTGGTCGGCGTACGCCGTCAGCCGTCATTCCCGCCGAAGGAGCGTGCCGACCAAGGTCGGCACCTACCGGAAGCGGGTGGACACACGCCACGTGGGTAGCGTCGGGCCATGCCCGGCGGATACGGGGTCAGCGCGCGCCGAACCAGAGCAGCAGGCTGAGCAGCGCAGCCAGCAGCAGCGCACTGACCAGCAGCCACGGCCAGCGCCGGACCTTGCGCGGCACGGCCGGCAGCACCGGCGCCTGCTCGGCGTCCTGGCTGGACTCGTCTTCATCCGGCAGCGGGCGCCGGCGCGGGTCATGCGGCACTTCCAGCACAAACCGGTGCTGGCCATCAAACACCACCTGGTCGCCGGCCTGCAGCCAGCAATGGCGCACGGCCACGCCATTGACGCAGGTGCCGTCGGCACTGCCCAGATCGCGCAGCAGCACGCGATCACCATGCACTTCCACGCGGGCGTGTCGTTCGGCGAAGGCCGGATCGTCAATAGCGATGTCAGCGTCGCCGCCGCGGCCGATCAGGCGGGCCCGCGACAGGGTGAAGCTGCGGCCGTGGTGCAGGCCGCCAACTCCGCGCAACAGCCGCTGCTGCTCGTCGCTGCCTTCCTCGTTCTTCGGCGCAGGCGCCTGCAGCAGGCTCTCGACTTCACCTTGCAGGACCATCTCCACGCCGTCCACATACACCGCATCGCCCGCACGCAGCAGCGCCATGCGCCGCACCGGTCGACCGTTCACATGAATGCCGCGGATCCCGTTGCCGACCTGCAGCCACAGGCCGCGATCATCCAGGCAGAACTGCGCCAGCAACAGGGCACCATGGCCGGCATCGCCGAGCCGCACACTGCCGTTGGCCTGGCGCACGATGCGTTGCACCCCGGGCCGCAGCGGCTGGTCGGGCTGTTGTTGTTGGCTGAAGTGAACAAGCAGGTTCTGCACGC
This sequence comes from Stenotrophomonas sp. Sm10, assembly GCF_030985515.1. Lineage (NCBI taxonomy): Bacteria > Pseudomonadati > Pseudomonadota > Gammaproteobacteria > Lysobacterales > Lysobacteraceae > Stenotrophomonas > Stenotrophomonas sp. Sm10. Next base: position 11,577 of record NZ_JAPTFO010000078.1, on the reverse strand, counting down.
GGCGCAGCCTAGCAGGTTGGTCGCCAACGAAGAAGAACCCAGGATGAGTGCTTGGCGCGGAGGCTCTCGATGCGCACAATGCTCGCCCTCATTGATCATCCCCGCCCTGCGCCAGGAGCCTGCATGTCCACCATCGATGTCCGCCACGCCCACGGCCTGCCCGACGCGCAGGCGCGCGCCGCGATCGAGCAGGTCGCCGCCAAGCTGTCCGAGCGCTTCGGCCTGAAGTCGTCGTGGACCGCCGATGTACTGAACTTCTCCGGCAGCGGCGTGGACGGCGCGATCGAACTGCAGCCAGGCGCCGTGCGCGTGACGGCCAAGCTGGGCTTCCTGCTGTCGGCGATGAAGGGCATGGTCGAAGGCGAGATACAGCGCGTTCTGAAGGAAAAGCTGGGCTGAACCCCGGCCGCGGCCATCACGGCCGTGCAACGCCACGGCGCGCTACTCTCGGGGCAGGCCCAACTCCCACGGGAACTGCGATGAACCACTACGAGAACGACGACCGCCGCAACGACGACGCCTCTTTCGGTGACCAGGCCGAGCGCTTTTCGCGCAAGCTGAGTGACTCGGCGCAGCAGGTGTGGCTGGCCGGTCTTGGCGCTCTCGGCCGTGCACAGGCCGAAGGCAGCCGCTTCTTTGACGGCCTGGTGAAGGAAGGCGAAGCCTGGGAAGCCCGCCGCCGTGAGCGCAGCAGCGAACAGGGCCCGGGCTGGCGTGATAACGTCGAGAGCTCGCTGGACGAAGCCCGCGAGAAGGCCTCGGGCACCTGGAACAAGGTCGAGAAGGCCTTTGATGACCAGGTGCAGGGCGTGCTCAAGCGGTTGCATGTACCCACCGCCGACGAAGTGACGGCGCTCGAAGCCCGCATCGATGCCCTGCACGCGCGCCTGGCCAAGCTGGAAAACCGCGCCGCGTCCGGCACCGACGCCCCTGCTCCGGGCAGCCATCAGTCGCCAGACAGCATTCCCTGAGCGCAATTGTTGCAATGCAATAAACTTTGATTGACAATCGCGAGCAACCCGCCAATCGCTTCGGCTGCCGTTTGTTCCCTCCCCTCACGGCTTCAGGATTGGCGGGTTTTTCGTGCCTGCTGTATTCCGAACTGGGCGTTCCATCACGCTTCCTGTCAGGAACCTCCTGACCCGGCCAGGTACCGCGACCTTTACACTGTCGTTCTCCGCTTTCGCCCCTTCCGCCCTACTCCTGCATGCTCCCCTGGATCCTGGCCCTGCTGTCGGCCCTGCTTACCTGTTCCCTGGCTGTTGTCTATCTGTGGTGGATCAAGCGGCGGCAGAAGGAGATGCAACTTGGCCTGCAGGCCCTGGCGGGGATGCACTGGCGAGAATTTTCGGTACTCGTCAAGCGCATGCTGCGCGAGCAGCGTGGCCTGCGCGAGCTGGTCGATCCGGCCGAAGATGCCCGCGAGCCGAGCAGCGACTTCCTGCTCAGCGACGGTCCCAACCAGTGGCTGGTGTCATGCAAGCACGGCCTGGCCTACCGTATCGGCACTGCCGCAGTGAACGAACTGGGGGCGGCCGCGCGCCTGGCCGGTGCGAAAGGTGGCGTGCTGCTCACGGAAGGCCGGATTGAGCGCGATGGCCGGGCAGCTGCCGAGAAGCAGGCGGTCGAGGTACTGGACGGCCCGCGCCTGTGGCCGCTGCTGCAGCCCTACCTGCCGGGTGACATTGAAATGCGTGTGCGCGCCACTGCCCGCCATGAAGCCCTGCGCCGCATCGCCATCGCCGGCCTGGGATCAATCACGCTGGGGCTGCTGGTCGGCCTGGGCCTGCAGGGCCTGCGCGTGGACGACGCCGCACCCACTGCCGACGCATCGGTAGTGCCAGCGCCAGCGCCAGTGCCAGCGCCGGCCCCTGCTCCGGCCGCTACCGCTGCACCTGCCCCCGGAGCATCCCCGAGCACGCCCGCCACCGCGACCTCGTCGCCGCAGGGTGTGGCCGCGCCGGCGGCCGACCCACGCAGCAATCCCAACCCGGATGCGGCCACCCTGGATCGCTACCAGGCCGATCTGGCCCGCGCCCTGGCTGGCAAGCCCGGCATCGCCAGCGGTGTCTGGCTGACCCGGCAGACGCTGGCGATCAACCGCACCGGCGAACTGGACGCGGTGTGGCCGCTGGTCTGCGAGGAAGTGCTGCACTACCCCGCCCTGCGCAACGTGCGCATCCAGCTCAATGCCCGCCCCGGTGTGGACGAGCCGGTGCGCTGGCGGCAGTGCGCTACGTATTGATGGGGCAGCATCCACGCATGGCGTGGATCGACCGAAGGTTCTCACGCATCACGTAATCCCAACCGGGATTCAGTGTTGCACGACATGCGTGGATACGCCCTACCGAGCCCCCGGCGCGAAGCGCGCGACCAGGTCCCAGGCGTCGCCGAGGAACATCTGGCGCACGCGGGTGATCGGCTGTTCGCCACGCCAGGTCAGGCGTTCGATCACCAGGCAGGCGGTACCGGGCTTCACGTCCAGCAGCCTGGCGGTGGCAGTGTCCGCCCCCCAGGCGCTGATGCGGTGCTGGGCGCGGGTCCACGATACGTTCTGCAGCAGCCAGCTGCCCGGCGCGGTGGTACTGAAATCGACCTCCAGCACCTCGGGCACCCCCACCGGGCTGATCAGCCGATGCTCCAGCGCCAGCGGGCGGCCGTCGGCCAGATGCAGGCAGCGCATCGCCAGCAGTTTCTCACGGCCCGCCAGCTCTACCTCGCCGGCATTGCCGGGATCGGCCAGGCGCAGTTCCCGTTGCAGCAGGCGATAGGCGTACTGATGGCCGCGCGAGCCCACCTCCATCGCGATATCGGGAATCTCCAGCGCCACCTGTTCCAGGTGCGGCGGCTGCCGCGCCACGAATGAACCGGCGCGACGGCGGCGCTCGATCATGCCGCTCTCGGCCAGTGCAGTCAGCACCTTGTTCACGGTCATCCGCGAGCAGCCGTACTGCTCCATCAGCTCGTGCTCGTATGGAATCCGGAAGCCCGGCGCCCACTCTCCACTGAGGATGCGGCTTTCCAGATCGCTGCGGATACGCTGGTTGAGCGTGGCGGACTTGCTGGCCTTCACGTAATGGGGTCTCGGTAGCGGGAGGCGATCAGCCCAGCACGCCGCGCAGGGCGGCGGCGAAGGCGGTGGTGATCGCCTCGCGCTGCAGGTGGCGGCCCCCGGCCACGCATTGGCGGCCATGGCGCCAGACCGATCGCAGCGCGCCATTACGTGCGGCGAACACCCAGCTGTCAAGCCATGCGTCATCCTGTCGCGCCTGCAGCGCGGGATGCCCGGCATCCAGTTCGACCAGGTCGGCACTGGCGCCGACCTGGAGGCCAGCGGGCACGCCCAGCGCCTGTGCACCACCGAGCAGGGCGCCTTCAAACAGGAAGCGACCGGTGCTGCGGGTGGCATCCGGCGCCAGCACGTTGCGACCGCGCAGGGTCAGCCGCTGGCCATATTCAAGCAGGCGCAGTTCTTCGGCCGCATCGATCAGCACATTGGAATCGGAGCCGACGCCGAAGCGTCCGCCCTCGCGCGCGAATGCCTGCATCGGGAACAGGCCGTCGCCCAGGTTGGCCTCGGTGATCGGGCACAGGCCGGCCACGGCCTGGCTGGCCACAATGGCCGCGCGCTCGTCATCGGTGATGTGGGTGGCATGCACCAGGCACCAGCGCGCATCCACCGGCGCATGGTTGTACAGCCACTGCACCGGCCGCTGGCCGCTCCAGGCCAGGCAGGCCTCGACTTCGCGCACCTGCTCGGCGATATGGATATGCACCGGGCCGTCGGTCAGCGGCAGCAACGCCCCCAGTTCCTCGCCGGTGACCGCGCGCAGGCTGTGCGGGGCGATGCCGAGCACCGCATCAGGCAGCGCGGCCAACGCCGGCTTGGCGGCATCCAGCAACTGCGCGAAGCCGTCCACGTCGTGGATCAGGCGTCGCTGCGCGGGGTTCGGCGGCGCCCCGCCGAAATCGGCATGCGCATAGAACACCGGCAGCAGGGTCAGGCCGATACCGGTCTGGTCGGCAGCGGCCGCGATCCGCGCACTCATTTCAGCGCGGTTGGCATAGGCATGGCCATCGGCGTCGTGGTGCAGGTAATGGAACTCGCCGACGCGGGTGAAGCCGCTTTCCAGCATTTCCATGTAGGCCTGGGCAGCAATGGCCTGCACCGCGTCCGGGCGCAGATGGGCCAGGAAGCGGTACATCAGCTCGCGCCAGCTCCAGAAGCTGTCACCGTCACCGCCGCCGATCTCGGTCAGGCCGGCCATGCCGCGCTGGAACGCGTGGCTGTGCAGGTTGGGCAGGCCCGGCACCAGGATGCCGACGCGGGCGTCGCCCGCCTGCGCGCCCTGCCCCGTGCTGATCGCCGTGATGCGACCGTCCTGCACCTGCAGGCGGACATCGCGGGCCCAGCCCTCGGCCAGCAGGGCGTGGGTGGCATGGAAACTGAGCAGGGAACGCGAATCGGTCATGGCTGGACAACCCGAAATGGACGCCTATATTGTATAGACATATAAGCACAGCCGCGTTGTGGATGCCATGCACGTCGACACCCTCTGGTCCAACGTTCACCTGATCACCCTCGATGGCGAGGGCCTGGGTGTCATCCGCGATGGCGTACTGGCCTGCGCCGAGGGCCGCATCGTCCACGTCGGCGCTGCCGGCAGCGATGCGCACCTGCAGCCGACCACCCGCATCGACGGCGAAGGTCGCTGGATCTCGCCAGGCCTGATCGACTGCCACACCCACCTGGTCTACGCCGGCAACCGCGCCAACGAATTCGAGCAACGCCTGCAGGGCGTCAGCTATGCCGAGATCGCCCGCGCCGGCGGCGGCATCGTCTCCACCGTGCGCGCCACCCGCGCTGCCACGCCCGAGCAACTGGCCAGCGAGAGCCGCCCGCGCCTGCTGGCGATGCGCGCCGAGGGCGTGACCACGATCGAGATCAAGTCCGGCTACGGCCTGACCCTGCCCGACGAACGCAAGCAGCTGCAGGTTGCACGCACGCTGGGCGAGCAATGCCGGGTCAACGTGGTGACCACCTTCCTCGGCGCGCACGCGATTCCGCCGGGCCGCGAGGCACAGGAGTACACCGACGAGGTGTGCGACGTGATGATTCCGGCCATCGCCGCGGAAGGCCTGGCCGAAGCGGTGGATGTGTTCTGCGAAAACATCGCCTTCTCGCCGGCGCAGGCGCGGCAGGTCTTCGAAGCGGCGCGCGCGCATGGGCTGCCAGTGAAGATCCACGCCGAACAGCTGAGCAACCAGCATGGCGCCGAACTGGCCGCCAGCTTAGGAGCACTGTCGGCCGACCATATTGAACATCTGGATGACGCCGGCATCGCCGCGATGGCCGCCGCCGGCACCGTGGCCGTGCTGCTGCCGGGCGCCTTCTACTTCACCCGCGATACCACCCTGCCGCCGATCGCTGCATTGCGCGCGGCCGGCGTGCCGCTGGCGCTGGCCACCGACAGCAACCCCGGCACTTCGCCGCTGACCAGCCCGCTCCTGGCGATGAACATGGGCGCCACCCTGTTCCGCCTGACCGTGGACGAGTGCATCGCCGGCTTCACCCGTGAAGCGGCGCGCGCGCTCGGACGCAGCGACCGCATCGGCCGCCTCGCCGTGGGCCTGGACTGCGACCTGGCGATCTGGGACATCGATGCCCCCGCCGACCTGGTCTATCGCATTGGATTCAACCCGCTGCACGCGCGCGTGGTGCGCGGGCAGCCCGACCTGCCTGCCTCCTGGAGCAACACATGAGCAACACCCTGGTTCTTCGCCCCGGCCATGTCACTCTCGCCCAGTGGCGGCAGGTCTATCGCGGTGCGCCGCTTGCACTGGACCCGGCCGCGCTGCCGGTGGTGCGCGCCAGCGCTGCGGCGGTGGCCGCCATCGTCGCCAAAGGCGCACCGGTGTATGGCATCAACACCGGCTTCGGTAAGCTGGCCAGCGTGCGCATCGAGCGCGAAGACCTGGCCACCCTGCAGCGCAATATCGTGCTCTCGCACGCTGCTGGCGTGGGCGAACCGATGCCGGCCAACGTGGTGCGGTTGATGATGGCGCTGAAGCTGGTCAGCCTGGCGCAAGGCGCATCGGGCATTCGCGAGGAAACCCTGCTGCTGCTCGAAGCGATGCTGGTCAAGGGCGTGTTGCCCGTGGTGCCGGCACAAGGCTCGGTGGGTGCTTCCGGCGATCTGGCACCGCTTTCGCACCTGGCCAGCGTGATGCTGGGCGTGGGCGAAGCCTACATCGGTGACGAACGCCTGCCCGCAACCGACGCACTGGCGCGTGCCGGCCTGCAGCCGATTGACCTGGGCGCAAAGGAAGGTCTGGCCCTGCTCAACGGCACCCAGTTCTCCACCGCCTATGCGCTGGCCGGCCTGTTCGAGATCGAGACCGTGTTCCAGGCCGCACTGGTCACCGGCGCGTTGTCGGTGGAAGCAGCCAAGGGTTCCGACACGCCCTTCGACCCGCGCATCCACGCGATCCGCGGCCAGCGCGGGCAGATCGCCACCGCCGCCACCCTGCGCACGCTGATGCAGGGCTCAGGCATCCGCGAATCACACCGTGACAACGACGTGCGCGTGCAGGACCCGTACTGCCTGCGCTGCCAGCCGCAGGTGATGGGGGCGGCGCTGGACATCCTGCGCCAGGCCGCGACCACGCTGGAAATCGAAGCCAACGGCGTGTCCGACAATCCGCTGGTGTTCACCGATACCGGCGAAGCGCTGTCCGGCGGCAACTTCCACGCCGAGCCGGTGGCCTTCGCCGCCGACATGCTGGCGATGGCGGTGTGCGAGATCGGTTCGATCAGCGAGCGCCGCCTGGCGATGCTGGTCGATCCGGCGCTGTCCGGCCTGCCCGCCTTCCTGACCCCACGTCCCGGTTTGAATTCCGGTTTCATGATTCCGCAGGTGACTGCTGCCGCGCTGGTCTCGGAAAACAAGCAGCGCGCCTACCCCGCCAGCGTTGACTCGATCCCGACCTCGGCCAACCAGGAAGACCATGTGTCGATGGCCGCGCACGGCGCACGCCGGCTGATGCAGATGGCCGAGAACGCCGCCAACGTGATCGGCATCGAGCTGCTGGCCGCCGCGCAGGGCTGTGATTTCCATGCGCCGCTGCGCTCCAGCGCCGCGCTGGAAACCGTGCGCGCCACGCTGCGTGCGCAGGTGCCGACGCTGGAAGAAGACCGCTACTTCCATCCGGACATGGTGACCGCCACGAATCTGGTGCGCAGTGGCGCGCTGGCGCAGGGCCTGACCGACCTGCTGCCAACCGTGGAACCGCAGGCATGAATACCCATCCCGACTGGCTGACGGTGCACGAGGGCAACGCCCCCCTCATCGTCAGCTTCCCGCATACCGGCAGCGAGCTGCCGCACGACCTGATCGGCGACTATCACTCTCCGTGGCTGGCACGCCGCGATGCCGACTGGTGGGTGCACGAGCTGTACGACTTCGTGCGCGGCATGGGCGCGACCACGGTGCGCTCGGCGATCTCACGTTCGGTGATCGACCTCAACCGCGATCCCAGCGGCGCGTCGCTGTACCCGGGCCAGAACACCACCGGCCTGTGCCCGCTGACCACCTTCGACAACCAGCCGCTGTACCACGCGGGCCGCGAGCCGGATGACGCCGAGATCGCGCGGCGCCGCGACACATATTTCCTGCCCTACCACGATGCGCTGGCCGCACAGATCACCCGCCTGCGCGCGCAGCACGGTACGGTGGTGGTGTACGACGCGCATTCGATCCGCTCGCATATTCCGCACCTGTTCGATGGCGAGCTGCCGCAGTTCAACCTCGGTACCGCCGGGCCGTCCGGCGCACCCGACACGTCCTGCGACAACGCCTTGAGCGATGTTGTGGAAAACCTGCTGAAGATCAGTGGCATGAGCCAGGTGCGCAACGGCCGCTTCAAGGGCGGCTGGATCACCCGCCACTACAGCAACATCGCCGGTGGCGTGCACAGCCTGCAGATGGAACTTGCCTGCCGTGGCTACATGCACGAGCCCCTGCCGGACCAGGTGGACGAACACAGCTGGCCCACCCCGCTCGACCCCGACCACGCCGCGCCGTTGCGCCACACCCTGGCGCAGGTGCTCAACGCCTGCCTTGAATTCGCTACGAACCGGAGCGCCGCATGACCCGCAACGACCCGTCCCGCACCATCGCCGCGCCGACCGGCACCACGCTCAACGCCAAGAGCTGGCTGACCGAAGCACCGCTGCGCATGCTGATGAACAACCTGCACCCCGATGTGGCCGAGCGCCCGCAGGAACTGGTGGTGTATGGCGGCATCGGTCGTGCCGCGCGTGACTGGGAGAGCTTCGATGCCATCGTCGAAACGCTCAAGCGCCTGGATGACGACCAGACCCTGCTGGTGCAGTCGGGCAAGCCGGTGGGCGTGTTCCGCACCCACGCCGACGCGCCGCGCGTGCTGATCGCCAATTCCAACCTGGTACCGCGCTGGGCCAACTGGGACCACTTCAACGAGCTGGATAGAAAGGGCCTGGCCATGTACGGCCAGATGACCGCAGGCAGCTGGATCTACATCGGCGCGCAGGGCATCGTGCAGGGCACCTACGAGACCTTCGTGGAGATGGGGCGCCAGCATTTCGGTGGCGACCTGACCGGGAAGTGGCTGTTCACCGGCGGCCTCGGCGGCATGGGCGGTGCACAGCCGCTGGCTGCCGTGATGGCCGGCGCCTCCTGTCTGGCCGTCGAGTGCCGCAAGAGCAGCATCGACATGCGCCTGCGCACCGGCTATCTGGATACCTGGACCGACAATCTTGACGAAGCGCTGCGCATGATCGAGGAGTCGTGCAAGGCCGGAACGCCGAAGTCGGTGGGCCTGCTCGGCAACGTTGCCGACGTGCTGGCCGAACTGCTCAAGCGCGGCGTGAAGCCGGACCTGCTGACCGACCAGACCTCCGCGCACGACCCGGTGAACGGCTACCTGCCGCAGGGCTGGACCGTCGAGCAATGGGACGAGAAGCGTGTCTCTGCACCGAAGGAAGTGGAAAAGGCCGCGCGTGCTTCGATGGCCAATCACATCCGCGCCATGCTCGGCTTCCACGCACTGGGCGTGCCCACCGTGGATTACGGCAACAACCTGCGGCAGATGGCGCTGGAAGAAGGCGTGGAGAACGCGTTCGACTTCCCCGGCTTCGTGCCGGCCTACATCCGCCCGCTGTTCTGCCGCGGCGTCGGCCCGTTCCGCTGGGCGGCACTGAGCGGCGATCCGGAAGACATCGCCAAGACCGATGCCAAGGTGAAGGAACTGATTCCGGACAATCCCCACCTGCACCGCTGGCTGGACATGGCCGCCGAGAAGATCAAGTTCCAGGGCCTGCCGGCGCGCATCTGCTGGGTCGGCCTGGGTGATCGCGATCGACTCGGACTGGCGTTCAACGAGATGGTCGCCAACGGCGAACTGAAGGCGCCGGTGGTGATCGGACGTGACCACCTGGACAGCGGCAGCGTGGCCTCGCCAAACCGCGAAACCGAAGCGATGGCCGACGGTTCCGATGCGGTGTCCGACTGGCCGCTGCTGAACGCCCTGCTCAACACCGCCAGCGGCGCGACCTGGGTCTCGCTGCATCACGGTGGCGGCGTGGGCATGGGCTTCTCGCAGCACGCCGGCATGGTGATCGTCTGCGACGGCACCGAGGCGGCGGCCAAGCGGATTGGCCGCGTGCTGTGGAACGACCCGGCCACCGGCGTGATGCGCCATGCCGATGCGGGCTATGAGATCGCGATCGACTGCGCGAAGGAGAAGGGGCTGGATCTGCCGGGGATTCTGGGCTGATCGCAGGGGTGCCCGCCCGCGGCCCGCACTGCCGCAAGGCACCTGTAGAGCCGAGCCATGCTCGGCTCAATGCTTCCAGGGTCACGACGCCTGACCGGAAGGCAGCCGAGCATGGGCTCGGCTCTGCATGCTTGACCCAGTGTCCGACGCTGACCAACATGCGCCATCACCGCTGATGGATGACCGCGATGTACCGCACGTTCGCTGCCGCATTGCTCTGCACGCTATTGTTGATTCCGTCCGCTTCGGCGCGTGACGTCCCCGTCGCTCTCTCTACCCAGCTCGACACCCAGCTGCAGACCAACCGTGAACGCTACGGCATCGCCGGCCAAGCGGTACTGGTCGCACACAACGGCCAGGTGCTCTATCAGGGCGCCAGCGGTGAACGTGATCCCGCTACCCATGCACCGGTCACCGTCGATACCATCTTCGCCGCGCAGTCGATGGCCAAGCTGCTGACCAGCACGCTGGTGATGCAATTGGTGGATCAGGGCAAAGTAGATCTGGATGCACCAGCCAGCCGCTATGTGCCGGACCTGCCCACAGCATGGCAGGCGATCCACGTGCGCGATTTCCTCAACCACAGCTCAGGTATCGGTGAGTACTACGACCGCGTGAACAACCGCTGGGTGAGCAAGGGCTACCTCGGTGTAGCGCCTGACCTTGGCGCTGCACTGAAGGTGGCCGGCGCGACACCGATGCAGTTCGCCACGGGCAGCCGCGTGCAGTACACCCAGGCCAACTACCTGGTGCTGGCCGCGTTGCTGGAAACGCACTACCGCAGGCCCTACCCGGCCATCGCACGCGAACGCATCCTGCAGCCGCTGAAGATGGCCAGCACCTCGTGGGGCGTGGCCAGCGTGCCGGCGCAGCGTGCGGCGGTGGCCTACATCGGCAAGGACGGCACCTTGCAGCCGGCCAATGAGGATCCCTGGCCGGACTACGGCTGGGGCCACGCCGACCTGCAGACCACCGTGGGCGACATGAACCGCTTTCTGCAGGCACTGGCCACCGGCAAGCTGCTGCGCACGGCCACGCTGGAAACGCTCTGGCAACCACAGATGTTGAGCGGAGGCGGCAGCAATTTCTTCTCCACCGGCTGGGACACCATCCGCAGTGATGGCTACACCCAGGTCGGTCACGATGGCGGCACCCGTGTACGTGCGCGGCTGGCCTACAAGGGCACGCTGGCCAGCGGTTACTGGGTGTTCGTGTACCTGACCAACGGCAGCGCGCGCAATGTGTGGTCAAGCACGCTGGTGGAGAGCACGATGGCAGTGGCCGCACCCGGGGAGTTTCCGCATGCGGTGTTGCTCGAGCGCTTGATTGCCTATGCGCTGGATGACAGCGCCGATGCGAAACCGCAGATGCGTAGCTGGCTGCGCGACAGCAATGGCGTTCCCACCGGCGAACTGGAGCGCGCGATCAATGCCGATGGCTACGCCATCCGCGAGAGTCTGGGTGCTGGCAAGGCGCTGAAAGTGTTCACGCTCAACACCGAGTTGTATCCGGATTCGGCCAACGCGTGGGACAGCCTGGCCGAGTGCCATGCGACATTGGGCGAAAGGGAAGCGGCTGATCGGCTGTATGCGAAGGCCAAGGCGCTGGCGAAGCCCTCGCCGTAACCTGCTGTAGAGCCGAGATCCTATGTTCGTGGTCAAGCCTGCTGGAAGCAGGCTTGACTCACTTTCAGCATGGCCGGGTCAAAGTCCCGGCCGCTCTTGAAGACGCCCCAAGCGATCCTGGCCAGCTTTCTGGCCA
>NZ_JAPTFO010000077.1:0-17474 GCF_030985515.1 Stenotrophomonas sp. Sm10 | reverse complement strand
GGCCGCTGGCCGGCAACACCGGATTGTTTCCGGAGCCCATGAGGTTGCCGGCCAGCGGCCGGCACTACCCGCGTGGATCATGTGCTGCGGTGGATCTCCACCGTTACGTGCACCAGCTCTTCATGGATCGCCAGCGCGTTGCGCAGGGTATCGGCATCCAGCGTGGCGTCGCTGGTGACCACGCTGGCGCTGACCGCGTACTTGCCGCGACCCACCTGCCAGACGTGCAGGTCGGCCAGGCGCGCCGGCCACGGGCCCTGTTCGATCACTTCGCGTACTTCGGCCACCACCGGAGCGTCCATCTGCGCGTCGAGCAGGATGCGGCCGCTGTCGCGCAGCAGGCCCACCGCCCACACCGTGACCAGCACGGCGCCGACCAGGCCCATCACCGGGTCCAGCCAGGTCAGGCCCAGCAGCTTGCCGCCGAGCAGGGCGATGATGGCCAGCACCGAGGTGGCGGCGTCGGCCAGCACGTGCACATAGGCCGAGCGCAGGTTGAGGTCGTGACCGTGCGCATGGCCGTGATCGTGGTGTTCGTGGTCATGCCCGTGATGATGGCCATGGTCATGCCCGTGGTGGTGATGCGCGTGGCCCGGGCTGTCGTGCAGCCACCATGCACAGAGCAGGTTCACGCCCAGGCCTACCGCAGCGATGGCGATGGCTTCGTTGTAGTGGATCGGCGCCGGTACCCACAGCCGCTCCAGCGACTGCACGGCCATCAACGCGGCCACGCCGAGCAGGGCGATGGCGCTGGTATAGCCGGCCAGAATCTCGATCTTCCAGGTGCCGAAGGCGAAGCGCGGGTCGTGCGCGTAGCGGCGTGCGCAGCGGTACGCAAACACCGAGAGCCCGAGCGCCAGCGCATGCGAACTCATGTGCCAGCCGTCGGCGAGCACGGCCATGGAGTTGAACCACCAGCCGCCGACGATCTCCACGACCATCATGCTGACGGTGAGCCACAGGGCGCGGCGGGTATTGCGTTCGGCCAGCGGGTTGCCGTCGTCGAAGCGGTGTTCGTGGCGACGGGCGGCGGCGAGGGCGTCCAAGTGCATGGGGGCGGGAGCTGGAGTGGATACCCCCATAGGGTATATGATCCCGCCATGGCGCACGTACACAAAAATCGTAAGCAGCTGCTGACCCGGGTGCGCCGCATCGCGGGCCAGGTTGCGGCGTTGGAGCAGGCGCTGGACCAGCCCGAGGGTAAAGCCGGCGACTGCGCGGACGTGCTGGTGCAGGTTGCCGCCGTGCGCGGTGCCGCCCACAGCCTGCTGATGGAGCTGCTGCACGAGCACCTGCAGGAACACGTGGTGGGCGCCGAAGACCCGCAGCAGCGGGCGGCCGAGGCCGAGGTGCTGGTCGAGCTGCTGCGCCGCTACGGCAAATAGGCCGAGGGGCGGTAGAGTCGACTGTCAGTCGACTGCTCTTCGTACAACCAACGAAAGACCCCGCGCTTCGCGCGATAGTCGACTAACAGTCGACTCTACCCCCGTGGCGGTGCCGCGCGTTCCAGATGTGCGTGGCGGCCAGCAGCAGGCTGCCGGTGACCGTCATCGGTGTTTCCCAGTCGTGCGAGGGCAGCGCAAGCGCGCCGGCCAGCAGCAGGCCGAGCCCGGCGCCGGCGGTGGCCCAGGCCAGCACGGGGAGGCGACGGCGACGCTCGGCCCGCCACAGCGCGTAGCCGGTCAGCGGCAGGGCGATGGCCACGAACAGCAAGTGCACCCATTCCGCCTCGGCCCACGCGCCGAACAGCGGCAGCGCGGCGGCCAGCAGGGGCAGCGCCAGGCAGTGCAGCAGGCACAGGCTGGACAGGGCGACCGCGCCGGCATCAAGCAGGGCGGCAGAAGGCGACTTCATCGGGGGAGGTTCCTTGCGCAGCAATTGTTATACAGTAACATTGCCGTTCCGCAGCCAACCCGCTCCGACATGAACACTGTTTCCCGCGCCGACCGTCGCCTTCCGGTCACCGTGCTGTCCGGCTTCCTCGGAGCCGGCAAGACCACCCTGCTCAACCAGATCCTGCGCAACCGCGAGGGGTTGCGCGTGGCGGTCATCGTCAACGACATGAGCGAGGTCAACATCGATGCGCAGCTGGTGCGCGAGGGCGGCGCCGAGCTGCGCCGCACCGAAGAGACGCTGGTGGAATTCAGCAATGGCTGCATCTGCTGCACGCTGCGCGATGACCTGCTGCAGGAAGTGCGGCGCCTGGCCGACGCCGGTCGCTATGACTACCTGTTGATCGAGTCGACCGGCATCGGTGAGCCGATGCCGGTGGCGGCCACGTTCGCGGTGCGCGACGAGCAGGGCTTCAGCCTGAGTGACATCGCGCGCCTGGACACGATGGTGACGGTGGTGGATGGCAGCGCATTCCTCGCCGACTTCGGCTCGACGCTGCGCCTGGCCGAGCGCGGCCAGCAGGCCGGGCCGGATGACGATCGCGGCGTGGTCGACCTGCTGTGCGAGCAGGTCGAGTTCGCCGACGTGATCGTGGTCAGCAAGGTCGACCAGACAGATGACGAAGTGCTGCAGGACACGCTGGCCGTGCTGCGTGGCCTGAACCGCGACGCGAAGCTGCTGCTGTCCCGCTTCGGTGACGTGCCACTGGCCGAGCTGCTGGACACCGGCCGCTTCGACTACGAGCGTGCGCAACGTGCGCCGGGCTGGGTGAAGGAACTGCGTGGCGAGCATACGCCGGAGACCGAAGAGTATGGCATCGCCAGTTTCGTCTACCGCTCGCGGCGACCGTTCCATCCCGCGCGCTTCGCCCGTGCGCTGCAGTCGGGCATGCCCGGCGTGATCCGCAGCAAGGGCTGGTTCTGGCTGGCCAACCGCATGGACTGGGTGGGCGAACTGAACACCGTGGGCGCAGCGACGCGCACGCAGGCGGCGGGGTTCTGGTACGCCGCGCGTGATCGCGTGCGCGCTGGGCTGGAGGACACCGCGCCATTGCTGCCGCCCACGCCGCTGCCGTACAGCGACCTCGGCTGGGCACGGCAGCAGGCCGATTGCTGGAGCGCACCGTTGCCGGGTCCGGAGGACTTCTCGGATGCGGCCGCGCATTCGGCGATGCAGCGCCTGTGGCATCCGTTGTGGGGGGATCGCCGCCAGGAGCTGGTGGTGATCGGCGTGCACATGGATGAGCGCGCGGTGCGAGCGGAGCTGGACGCGTGCCTGCTCAACGATCAGGAACTGCGTGCGGGGCCGTTGCTGTGGCAGCAGTTGCCGCAGGCGTTCCCGGTGTGGAAGCGGTGAGCGAACGGCTCCAGTAGATTCACGCCATGCGTGGATGGCGGTTCAACCGGTCTTTGCCCGCCTTGTAGAGCCGAGCCCACGCATGGCGTGGATCTACAAGGCGTCGCGCCATTGCCAAGCGTCGGCGGTGACTCGCAGTACCCGCGTCGGTCGCAATGCCTGCAGCAGGTGCCGGTCGTGGCTGACCATCACCAGTGCGCCCGGCCACGCCGCAAGCAATTCTTCCAACGCCTGCAATGCGCTCAGATCCAGCGCATTGCCCGGCTCGTCCAGCAGCAACAGCTGCGGTGCGGGATCGGCATACAGCACGCTGGCCAGCGCGCCTTTCACCCGTTCGCCATCGCTGAGGCTGCTGGCTTGCCGCTGGATGCGCTGCGCGTCCAGCCCGAGCAGGGCCAGCCGTGTGCGCAGTTCGCCGGGGGCCGCGCGCGGGTTGGCGGCCTGCACGGTGTCAAGGATGCTGCGCGCGCCGGACAGCCCCAGCAACTGCTGGTCGAGCAGGGCCAGTGGTGCATGCCGTTGCACGGTGCCACTGCATGCAGGCAGCTGGCCGGCCAACACACGCAGCAGGGTCGATTTGCCGCTGCCGTTGTCACCGACCACGGCGATGCGCTGCCCCCGGCGGATCTCCAGCTGCAGCGGGGCGCTGCAGCCATGTGGCAGCACCAGCGCCTCGGCCTCCAGCAGACGCGCGCTGCCACGCTCGCCCGCACCGGCAAACAGCGCCAGTTCCGGCGCCGCATGCACCGCCGATGCCGCTGCGCGCAGCTGCTCTGCGCTGGCCTGCAGGCGTTCGGCCTGTACGAGCTGCGCGCGGCCGTGGCTGGCCTCGGCGCGCTGCTTCTGCCGGCCGAGCAGGATGGGGGCCTGGTTGGCCTGCTTCGCGTCGCGATTGCCACGCGCCTGACGTTGTTGTTGCCGTTCGTGCTGTTCGCGCGCGCTGCGTTGCTGCTGCCGGTGCTGGGCGCGCGCATGGTCGAGCTGGGCGGCGGCAGCTTCGCGCTCGGCGGCGCGCGCATCGGCGTAGTGCTGCCACGGTCCGCCGTAACGATGCAGCCCGCGCCCATCGAGCTCGACGATCTGCTGCATGTGCCCAAGCAGCTCGCGATCATGACTGACCGCCAGCAGGCCGCCGCGCCACTGCTGCAACTGCTCGTACAGCTGTTGGCGATGGCGTGCATCGAGGTGGTTGCTGGGTTCGTCCAGGATCAGCCAATCGGCACCGCTGGCCCAGGCACCGGACAGCGCCACCTGCATCGCCTGGCCACCGCTGAGACGCGCGGCAGGCTGGGCGGGGTCGAGGTCATCGGGCAGCCCGAGCATCTGCCATTGCTGCTGCAGGCATTCGCGCAGATCCCAGCGGTCGCCGATGCAGGCGAAGTCGGCCTCATCCACGCTGCCGGCCTCGATGCGTTGCAACGCGGCCAGTTCCGCGCCGACGCCGGCCAGCTCACCAACCGTGCCGGCGGGTGGATAACCGGGCGTCGGCAACAGGAACACCCGGCCACTGCCGCGTACCTGGCCGCTGTCGGGCAGCAGCCGGCCAGCCAGCAGGCGTGCCAGCACACTCTTGCCGGCGCCATTGGCACCGACCAGGCCGGTAGCAACCGGTTCGAAGGAAAACGTCAGATCGGAAAACAGCAGGCGGCCGTCGGCCAATCGATACGACACGCGATCGAGCGTGAGGGAATGCGGGGTCATGCGACCTCCATGGATGCCGGGTTCTCCCCTGCGCGCAGGGGGCGGGAAGAGTCAGGCCGTCTGGTGGGAAGACGGCGGCATCAATGGCGCATTGGTCGCGAGCCTCTTGGAGGAATGAGCGGCCAGTATAGCGGCAGTGGCTGAATGGTCAGGTGTGCGGCCGTCGGGCATGGCCCGGCGCTACCGATGGTCGGGCGGTTCTGTAGAGCCGAGCCGATGCTCGGCTTCCTTTCGCCGCGAGACGCATCCACGCATGGCGTGGATCTACGGCACGGTACCCAGGCGGTCGCTGACGAAGTCGATGAACACCCGCAGCTTCGGCAGTACGTGTCGGCCCGACGGCCACAGCAGATGGAAGGTGCCGCAGGAATGCACGTGTTCGTCCAGCACCGTGACCAGGCGGCCGTCGGCCAGGGCATCGCGCACCGAGTGCACCGGCACGAAGGCCAGGCCGATATCGCGCAGTGCGAGCGCTACCCGCGCTTCGATGGTGTTGGCCACCATGTGCACCGGAAGCTCCTGCGGCGTTTCATCGTCGGGCCAGTGGATCGGCCACGGTTCCAGCTTGCCGGTGGTGGGGAAGCGATAGTGCAGCAGCGTGTGCTGCATCAAGCCTGCCGGCGTGCGCGGAACGCCGCAGCGCTGCAGGTAGCCCGGCGAGGCAACGACGCGGCGCGGGAACACACCCAGGCGCCGTGCGTTCATGCGTGAGTCGCTGGGTTCGCCGACGCGCAACACCGCATCGAAGCCCTCCTCGATGACATCAACCAGGCGGTCACTGAAGTCCAGGTCCAGGCGGATATCCGGGTACGCCGCCATGAACTCGGCCATCAACGGCAGGGTGAGGTCGCCAACCAGGGGCAGGCTGATGCGCAGGGTGCCACGGGGCGAGGCGTGCGGTTGTGCCAGCTCGGTGCGCGCGGCATCGCGTTCGTCCAGGATGCGCCGGCAGCGCGCCAGGAACAGCTGGCCCTCGGCGGTGAGGGTGATGCTGCGCGTGCTGCGATGGAACAGCCGTACGCCCAGCGCGTGCTCCAGCCGTGCCACGCACTTGCCCGCTGCCGAGGCGGAAATACCCTGCAGGCGTCCGGTCTCGACGAAGCTGCGGGTGTCGGCCGCGTGCACGAAGGTCTGCAGGTTGGCGAGGTTGTCCAGGACTGACATGGGCGTGCGGGCAATGAAAGCGGCAGGGTAGGCCGGCGCGGCTGTAGCGGGCGGCTCCGCCATCGCAACACTGTGGTGCGGGGTGGCGTGGAGACCGTTGCGGCCTTGCGGTTCCGGCCATCATGCCGACTGCGGACTACACGGTCCATGATGCCCGGAGCGGCAACCGGCTTTTTGCGCGGACGCCCGCTGCCTAACGTGGCGGCCTCTCCCCCACGGATCACCGCGATGAATGCCGCTCCTTCCTTCGAACCTGCGCCGACACTGCCTTCGGTGCAGCGGCTGCTGCAGCAGGTCCACCCGCAGCGCCTGGTCGGCGCGGTGGTGCTGGTGCGCGAGCACGGCGTACTGCGTCATGCCAGCGCGACCGGGCTGGCCGATCGTGAATCGGTCACGCCGATGCAGCGCGACCAGCTGTTCCGGCTGGCGTCGGTGAGCAAGCCGCTGCTGAGCACGGTGATCCTGCGCCTGGTGGCCGAGGGTGTGCTCGACCTGGACACATCGGTACAGCGCTGGCTGCCGGATTTCCGCCCGGCGTTGGCCGATGGCACTGCGCCGCCGATCAGCCTGCGCCAGCTGCTCAGCCACAGCAGCGGGCTGGGCTACCGCTTCCTCGAAGCCGATGTGGACGGCCCCTATGCGCGCGCCGGGGTCAGCGATGGCCTGGACGCGAACCCGCTCTCGCTGGCCGAGAACGTGCGCCGCATCGCGCAGGCACCGCTGCTGTTCGCGCCGGGCAGCCACTGGCTGTACTCGCTGGGCGTGGACGTTGCCGGTGCCGTGGCTGAAGCAGCGACCGGTGAATCCCTGCAGGCACTGTTCGAGCGCTTGCTGGCCGCACCCCTGGGCCTGCGTGACACCGCCTTCGCTGCGCGCAACGCGGCACGGCTGGCCACGCCCTATGTGAGCGACACACCGCAGCCGCACCGCCTGCGCGAAGGCGAGGTGGTCGCTCCGTTCGAGGGTACTGTCGGTATCGAGTACAGCCTCGCGCGCGCCACCGATGCCAGTCGTTTCCCTTCGGCCGGGGCAGGCCTGGTCGGTAGCGCCGATGAAGTGATGGCGGTGCTGGAGGCCTTGCGTGATGTGCAGCGTTCAGGCCTGTTGCCGCCGGCACTGGCAGCGGAGATGGCCAGCCCGCAGGTGGGCGAACAGGGGCCGCCGGAACCGGCCGGCTGGGGCTTCGGCCTTGGCTTTGCGGTGCTGCGCGATGCGGCCGCCAGCGGTACGCCGCAGAGCGCAGGCACATGGCGTTGGGGCGGCGCCTACGGGCACAGCTGGTTTGTCGATCCTGCGCGTGGGCTCAGCGTGGTGGCGCTGACCAACACCCTGTACGAAGGCATGGATGGCGCCTTCGTCGATGAGCTGCGTGATGCGGTCTACGCCGATCTGGAGGCCGCCCGATGAGCGGCCATGCCATCGATGCGGCTGGCCCGGCCGGTGAAGCCACGCGCCTGCCGTGGGCGGGGCTGCTGGCGCTGGCCGGCGGCGGTTTCATCACCCTGCTGACCGAGACCCTGCCGGCGGGCGTCCTGCGGCCGATGGGCGAAGGCCTGGGCGTGAGCGATGCGGCGGTGGGCCAGCTCGTCAGCGTGTACGCACTGGGCTCGGTGATGGCCGCATTGCCGATGACTGCGTTGACCCAGCGCCTGCCGCGACGCGCCTTGTTGCTGGCCGCCATTGCCGGCTTCGTGGTGGTCAATACGCTGACCGCAGTGAGCAGCAGCTATCCACTGATCCTGGCCGCACGTTTCCTGGCCGGGGTGAGTGGTGGCCTGTTGTGGTCGCTGGTGGCCGGCTATGCGGCGCGCATGGTGGTGCCCTCGCTGCAGGGCCGGGCAATTGCGGTGGCGATGGTCGGATCGCCGTTGGCGCTGTCGCTGGGCGTACCGGCGGGCACGTTGCTGGGGCAGCAGCTCGGCTGGCGCTGGGCATTCGCCCTGATGAGCGTGCTGGCCGTGGTGCTGCTTGCCTACGCACGCTGGGCTCTGCCTGCGCTGCCGGCGGCGGCAGCCGGCCGGCGCACCTCGCTGGCGGCGGTGTGGCGCATGCCCGGCGTGCGCAGCGCGCTGGCGGTAATGGTGCTGTACGTGCTGGCGCACAACGTGCTCTACACCTACATCGAACCGCTGGCGGTGGAGGCGGGGGCCGGCCCGTGGCTGGACCGCTTGCTGCTGGCCTTCGGGCTGGCGGCCATTGCCGGTATCGGTATCGCTGGCTGGGGTGTGGATCGCCACCTGCGCACGCTGGTGTGGGCGGCCGTGATCGGCTTCATCGTGCCGGTGCTCGCGCTGTTGCTGTGGCCGGGCGACGCGATCGCGCTGCTGCTGGCGACGATCGTGTGGGGCGTTGCCTTTGGCGCGGTACCTACGTTGTTCCAGACCGCATTGGCGCGGCGTGCCGGTGCCGCCGCAGATCTGGCGCAGTCGATGCTGGTGACCGGCTGGAACCTGGCCATTGCTGCCGGTGGCGTTGCAGGGGGTGTGCTGCTGCAGGCGGGCGGCCCGAACCAGTTGGGATGGCTGCCGTTGCTGCTGCTGGCGGTGAGCGTGGCGTGGTTGCTGGCACGGCCGAAGGCCTGGGCGTAGGCGGCGAGTCAGTGATGGCGCGGTGCCGGCCAGCGGCCCGCACTACCGTGGTCCCCGCCATCCACGCATGGCGTGGATCTACCGAGCGCAGCGCCTCCTGCGCGACCCATCCACCCGGCCCCAACTGATGGATTCACCGGGCGCGACCACGAGGGGCTCCGCCGTTCGCCGCCTTACTCCACGCCCTCACGCTCGATCGGCACACTGCGCGGATTCTGCATGTGCTCCCGCGCCGCGCCATAGCGCTGCTGCCGCTTGTGGTGGAACACCACGAACTCGTCCCGTGGCAGCGGGCGCGAGAACAGCCAGCCCTGCGCGAACTCGACCTTGCGCGCATGCAGATATGCCAACTGCGCCTCGGTCTCCACGCCCTCGGCCACCACCCACAGGCCCAGCTCCTTGGCCATGTCGATGATGTGCGGCGTCACCGGGCTCGTCGCGCTCTCGGTGTCGATCGCATCGATGAACGACTTGTCGATCTTCAGCGCGTCCAGCGGCAGCTGCTCCAGGTACTGCAGGCTGGAGAAGCCGACTCCGAAATCATCGATGGCCACGCTGTGGCCGGCGCGACGTGCCTGCGCCAGCATCGTGCGGGCGCGGTCCAGATCGAGGAAGCCGCGCTCGGTGGCTTCCATCCAGATCTGCTGCGGCAGGATGCCGCTGCCGGTCATGTGCTTGGAGATCATCTTCAGCGCACGGCCGCTGCTGATGTCTTCGGCGGCCAGGTTGATCGCGATGTGTGCGCTGCGGTCGGCGACCAACAGATCGCGCATGTCGCGCACGACGTTCTCAATCACCAGATCGGTGATCGCGCCGATCATGCCGGCCTCTTCGGCCAGCGGAATGAACAGGTCCGGCCGTACCTGCGTGCCATCCGGGCGCTGCCAGCGCACCAGGGCCTCGGCGCCGACGCAGATGCCGGTATCCAGCTCGATGATCGGCTGGTAGTGCAGGTACAGCTCGCGGCGGCGGATCGCCGTGGCCAGTTCGCCGCGCAGGGACAGGCGGCGACGCGACAGCCACACCACCAGGCCGGCGCCGGCAGCGGCCAGCAGAACGCCGATCGGCACGAACAGCCACGCCTGCTGGCGGAAGGTTGCAGCCAGCGCGGTACGCGGCGTGGTTGCGATCGCCAGCCACTCTTCATTGCGGGCGGTGGCGTACAGGGTGTTGTGGTCCAGGCCTTCCTCGGGCGCACGCAGCAGGGTCTCCAGCAACGCGGGATCCATGCCGCTCTGCCTGGCCAGGAGGCGGCCATCCGGGCTGGCCAGGGCAAGGCGCACGTTCGGGTCGGCGATGACATCGACAAACCGGCGCGGATCGACCAGGACGTCGTAGTTGCCATACAGGATCGACAGCACCTGGCGCCGTCCGCTTGCCTCGGGGCGCACATCCACGGCAATGCCGGCGCCATCACTGGTGACGTGGTCGGCCCTGGGCTGGTTCACGTCGGACAGAAACGGCCCCCACGACGTGCAGCGCAGCTTGCCACCCTCGAAGTAGCCCATCTGGTCAACCGACGGCGAGGTCATCACCAGCGTCTGCATGCGCCGGATATGGTCCGGCCCGCAGGCGTCCTGGGCGCCGGCCTCGGCCGACTGCAGCGCCGCCAGTGCTTCCCGGTAGGACTGGTCGGCGCGGCGCAGGGTACGACCGGCGATATCGCGCAGGCGCTGCTGCTCGACACTGACGGCCCGGTCCCAGGTGGCATAGGCCATCACCGCGATCGGCACGGCCGCGGCCAGAATCGCCAGCGCGGTGCCACCGATGATCACGCGCAGCCGGCTCATGGCCGGGGCTCCAGCGGGGTGGGCAGGGCAGGGCACATGGGCGGGCCGATCCTTGGGCAGGAACGGCTATCTGAGCATGGCGCAGGGCCGGGCGGAATGGGATCAATCCGGTATTCGGTCACATTGTGATGAAAGCGGCCAAGTTTGACGTGATTGACCCGTCCGATGCTGGCGCTCCGGGCGCTGGAGGACTACCGTCGAACGCTTCGCCGCCCTCTTGCCCGCGCCCATGACCGAGCCCGCAACGCCCCCCGAGCACCTGCGCCGCAGCCTTTCCAACCGCCACCTGCAACTGATCGCCATCGGCGGTGCCATCGGCACCGGCCTGTTCATGGGCTCGGGCAAGACCATCAGCCTGGCCGGACCCTCCATCGTCTTCGTCTACCTGATCATCGGCGCGATGCTGTTCTTCGTGATGCGCGCGATGGGCGAGCTGCTGCTGTCGAATCTGCAGTACAAGTCCTTCATCGATTTCTCCACGGATCTGCTCGGCCCATGGGCCGGGTTCTTCTGTGGATGGACATACTGGTTCTGCTGGATCGTGACCGCCATCGCCGATGTGATCGCCATTGCCGCCTATGCGCAGTTCTGGTTCCCCGGGCTGGATGCGTGGATACCGGCGCTGGCCTGCGTGCTGCTGTTGCTGGCACTGAACCTGGTGACCGTGAAGCTGTTCGGCGAGATGGAGTTCTGGTTTGCGCTGATCAAGATCGTAGCGATCTGCGCGCTGATCATCACCGGCGCCGGGCTGGTGGCCTGGGGCTTCACCTCGCCCAGTGGCCACACCGCGTCGCTGTCGAACCTGTGGAATGACGGCGGCCTGTTCCCGATGGGCCTGGTCGGCTTCTTCGCCGGTTTCCAGATTGCGGTGTTCGCCTTCGTCGGCATCGAGCTGGTCGGCACCACCGCCGCCGAGACCGCCGACCCCGAGCGCAACCTGCCCAAGGCGATCAACTCGATTCCGGTACGCATCATCATCTTCTACGTGCTGGCGCTGATTGCGATCATGGCCGTCACCCCGTGGCGCCAGGTGGTGCCGGACAAGAGCCCGTTCGTGCAGCTGTTCGTGCTGGCCGGCATTCCTGCCGCCGCCAGCCTGATCAACTTCGTGGTGCTGACTTCGGCCACGTCCTCGGCCAACAGCGGCATCTTCTCCACCAGTCGCATGCTGTACGGCCTTGCCGAGGAAGGCCACGCACCGCGGGGGCTGTCGAAGTTGTCGCGCGCTGCCGTGCCTGCCCGTGGCCTGCTGTTCTCGTGCCTGTGCCTGCTGGGTGGCACGCTGCTGATCTACCTGATTCCGAACCTGGTGACTGCTTTCACCCTGGTGACCACGCTGGCGACGGTGCTGTTCATCTTCGTGTGGTCGCTGATCCTGGTGGCCTACATGGCCTATCGCCGCCGCTACCCGGAACGCCACGCTGCGTCGATCTTCAAGATGCCCGGCGGCGTCGCCATGTGCTGGGCCTGCCTGGTGTTCTTCGCCGCGGTGCTGGTGCTGCTGAGCCTGCAGGCTGACACCCGCCAGGCGCTGATCGCCAGCCCGGTGTGGTTCGTGCTGCTGGGCGTGGGGTACCGGGTGCGTCTCAGAACGGTGAAATGACCGGGAATGCGGGGTTTCGGCAACGCCGGAAATCGAGAAAGTCGGAAATCGGTAGAGTCGACTGTTAGTCGACTGCTCTCCCATGGGCTTCCGGAAAACCCCGCGCTGCGCGCGATAGTCGACTGACAGTCGACTCTACCGCTGCGGGCGCCGGCGCAGGTGCGGGGCGCAGCCCTGCCGACCCCCATTCACCCAACATTCGCGGGCGCGGCCGGATGATCCGGCCGCCATGTCCCGTCGCCCTCTCCTGCTTGTGCTGTTGCTGCTGCCCAGCCTGTGGCCCGGGCTGGCCGCCGCACGCACCGTCTACCGCTGTGTGCAGGGCAACACCGTCAGCCTGGCCACCGCGCCGGAACCGGGTTCGCGCTGTAGCCCGAAGGAAATCGACGACAACGCCATCCAGACCCCGAACCTGTGGGGCAACATGGGCGTGTTCAGCGGCGTACTGTACGAGCGCGAGCAGGATGGCGTGCTTGTCTACTCCACCCGCAACCTGCCCGGCTCGCGGGTATTCCTGAAGTTCACCGTGGCCACGCCGCCGGGCGAGCCTGCCCACGAAGGCCTGGGCAAGGTGGGCAAGCCGCAGCTGGCGC
Organism: Stenotrophomonas sp. Sm10; assembly: GCF_030985515.1. Classification (NCBI taxonomy): domain Bacteria; kingdom Pseudomonadati; phylum Pseudomonadota; class Gammaproteobacteria; order Lysobacterales; family Lysobacteraceae; genus Stenotrophomonas; species Stenotrophomonas sp. Sm10. The sequence goes on along the minus strand of NZ_JAPTFO010000077.1, from coordinate 4,786 downwards.
AGCACGCCAGGCAGTTCAAGGCCGCGGCCAAGGCCACGGGCGTCGACGATGCCTGGCTGCGCGCAATCGCCCATGCCGAAAGCAATTTCGATCCGCTGGCGGTGTCCAGCAAGGGCGCACAGGGCGTGATGCAGTTGATGCCGGAGACCGCACAGGAATATGGCGTGCGCGATCCGTTTTCGCCGCAGCAGTCGATCGAGGGCGGCGCGCGCTACATGCGCGCGCTGCTGCGCCGTTACAACGGCGATCGCCCGTTGGCGGCGGCTGCCTACAACGCGGGCATCGGTGCAGTCACCCGCTACAAGGGCGTGCCGCCCTACGCCGAAACCCTGGCCTATGTGGACAAGGTGATGGCGCTGTACGCGCGCTACCGCGAAGCGATGGGCATCCGCACCGAAGTGCCAGCCCGCTAGGCGGGAGGTGTAGTGCCGAGCCCACGCTCGGCTCCACAGGAAATCGGCTCAGCGCGAGGTGGACGTGCTGACCAGGTCGTAGCGCTCGATGCGGCCGACGCGTGCCACCTCGGCCTGCACGTCGGCACGCTGCTTCAGCACACGCCAGGCGGCATCGATCTTCACGCCGCCGGGCAGCGACGGATAGGTGCGCATGTCCTGCAGGGAGGCCAGTGCCTCGCCGCGCTCAACCGGTGAGCGCAGCTGTTCGATCAGCACCGCAGCGGCCGCGTCCAGATTGCCTTCCTCCAGCAGCATCTCGCGCTGGAACAGGCGCGCGTCATCGCCCTGGGCCAGGATGGCTGCGCGCGCGGCCTGTTCGGTCTTGGCATCGCCACGTTCACGGGCGGCAACGAACTGCAGCAGTGCCTGGGCCGCCTTGCCGTAACCGGCCAGGCCCGGCATGTCATTCACCGCGACAGCAGCATCCTGCATGCGGCCCAGCGAACTGAGCAAGAAGCCGACGTTGAACTGGTGCTCGGCACCATCCGGGCCCAGCGCACCGATGCGTGCGGCCAGCCTGGCTGTGGCCAGCGCATCATCGTTACGGCCCAACCGGCGCAGCGCCATAAGCCGGCTGTTGAGCAGCCACGCCACCCATTCGGCTTCCGCCGCCGAGGGCGACTCACCTTCGGCCGCCGCACCGGCCATGCCATCGGTCAGCGCAAGCACTTCCTCGTTGCGGTCCAGCATCAGCAGCGTGCTGCTGAACTCGGCCATGCGTGCGTCCAGCGCCCGGTCGAGCAGGCCGGAAACCCGCAGTTCGTCGAGGTGCTTCTGTGCAGCCTGCACTGGGTCGAAGCGGGCATCGTCGCGGTCGACATAGCGATCAAACCGCTTGTCACTGCGCAGGCGGATGATCTCGGCGGGGCCGGTGATGCGCGCCAACGTGGCCGGGATGTCGTCGCCCCGGCCATTGTCGGCCTGCAGTGTTGCCAGTGCCAGCCACAGTCCGGTGGGTTCCAGGCCGCCGCTCTTCCAGCCGTTGTCGAACAGCGCCTGCAGCAGTTCCATGCGCTGCTGGGGCTGGTCCCGCAGGCGGAACTGCAGGTAGTTGATCGCGTGGTGGTCCACCGGCAACGGCGCGTCGGCATGCTTCAGCGCCTGCACCAGGTGCTTCGTGGCAGGTGCCGGTTGGTTCTCGGACAGTTCCACCGAGACCAGGGTCAGCAGGACCTGCGCGTCGTCCGGCAGTGCTTCCTGTGCGCGCTGCAGGTAGCGGCGGGCCTGGTCCGGCTTCTTCTGCACCATCGCGGTCCAGCCGGCCACCTGCGCGGCGCGGCCGCGATGTTCGGCATCGAAGTCATCCAGCATCGGATCTTCCATCAGCCGTTCCATCGCGATCAGCGCGCCCAGCGTGTTGCCACTGCGTGACTGCTGGATGGCCTCATCCCAGCGCGTGGCATAGGCCATGTGCATCACATCGGCGGTGATTGACGGCTTCTGCGGCGCCACCGTGATCGAAGCGGTGGCGGATGTGCTGGCCAATGCGGCGGCCAGCAGGGCAGCAAGGGGGAGGATGCGGGGCATGGAGGATCTCCATCCGTGGGAACCGCATTGAACCTGCTGCAGCCAGCGAGAACAAGCGCGATGGATGGAACTCTGGCGTTTGGCCGTACGATTGGCCATGGCGGATCGTGCGTTCAGCGTCTATTGTCGGTGCCTCTTCAGGCAGCAGGCAGGCAGCGCAGCACGATGGCACGGTGGCAATGGATGGCGGCAGGCGTAGCGTTGGCGACGGTAGTGGCATTGGCTGCGACCTGGTGGGAGACACCGCTGCATACGCTGGCTGAACCGGCGGGCCCGGCTCCAACGCCGTTGGCGTGGACCGCGCAGATCGAACCGCTGGCCGGCGATGGCCACCCCGGTGACCGCGACGGCGCGTCCGCGCAGGCACGCTTCGCCGATCCCTATGCGTTGCTGCGCAGTGCCGATGGCAGTGTCTATTTCACTGATGCCGGTGATAACAACCGGATCCGTCGCCGCCTGCCCGATGGCCGCGTCGAAACGGTGGCCGGGCAGGGCGAGGGGCGCGTTGATGGCCCGGCACTGCAGGCCAGTTTCAACACGCCTTCGGGCATTGCCGCCGACGCGCAGGGCAACCTGTATGTGGCCGACACCGGCAACCATGCCATCCGCCGCATCGGCACCGACGGCCAGGTGACCACGCTGGCCGGTGGTGAACAGGGCCACGTTGATGGACCTGCCGCGCAGGCGCGCTTCGATGCGCCGATGGGCATCGCAGTGGATGCGCAGGGCCAGGTCTACGTGGCCGATACCTTCAATGACCGCATCCGGGTGATCGGTACCGATGGCAACGTGCGCACACTGGCCGGTGGCGATCGGCCGGGCCTGGCCGATGGCACGGGCGCCGCTGCGCGCTTCGATACGCCGGTGGCACTGGCCTTCGACGCGCAGGGCGCGTTGCTGGTGGCCGACCTGTTCAACAACGCGGTGCGCCGCGTCGGTGCCGATGGCACGGTAAGCACCGTGGTGGGTGGGGGTGGCGTGATCAATGGGCCGCTGTCGTTGGCCACCACCCACGATGGCGTGCTGTACGTGGGCGACATGGATGGCCGCATCGTGCAGGTGACGCCGCAGGGCCATCAGATCGCGCTGGTCGGCAACGGTCGACTGCCACGCCTGGCCCGCCCCAGTGGCCTGGCGATGGACGCCGACGGCAGCGTGCTGGTGGCCGACGCGACGGCCTATCGCCTGCACCGCCTGCGCCCGCTACCGGTGGGGGAACTGCCCGCACCGGCGCTGGTCGGCCCGGCCGCCGATGCCGCGCTGCCCGATACCGGCGGCCGTTGGCCGCTGGCGCCGCAGCAGGGCTGGCACGAAGTCGTCGGCACGCTCGGCGAAGTGCGCGGCAACTTCAAGGGCGAGAGTCGCCATCACCTGCACGGGGGCTTCGACGTGCGCGGTGATGTGGGCCAGACCGTGCTGGCGATTGCCGATGGCAAGATCAGCAGCCCGATGGCGGCCTGGAGCTTGGGCGAGCAGGCTGAGGGCCTGGCCGTGGATCGCCTCAAGTACATCCACATGCGGGTGGGCCGCACCCCACGCAATGAACCGTTCGATGCGCGCTGGCAGGCGCTGTACGACGAGCAGGGCAAGCTGGAGCGGATGCGCGTGCGGCGCGGCATGCGCATTCACGTCGGCGATCGCCTGGGTAGCATCAACAACCAGGCGCATGTGCACCTGGCGGTCGGCACCGGTGGTTTCGAGACCAACGCCGTGGCACTGGGCTTCCAGAACTACGCCGACCACTTCGCACCGCGCATCACCGATGTGGCGTTGCTGGACGACAACGACCAGCCGATGGCCGCAGGCAGCGATGGCGTGGTGATGGTGGCGCGCCAGGGACGCGGTGTGCAGATCGTGGTCGAAGCCTGGGACCAGGTCGACAACAACCTGCCGCGGCGGCGCCTGGGCATGTACCAGGTGGGTTACCAGATTCTCGATGCGGGCGGCCAACCGCTGCAGGGCTACGAGCAGCCACGCTGGAACATCGTGTTCAACCGCATGCCGCCGCAGCGGGAAGCGGTGCGCGTGGCCTACGCGCCGGACAGCGGCATCACCGTGCATGGCAGCGCGGTGACCCGCTTCCGCTACCTGGCCACCAACACCGTGCGCGATGGCCTGATGGAAACCGGGCGCTGGCAGCCGGCGGCGCTGCCGCCGGGCGAGTACATCGTGCGCGCCAGCGTGCGCGACTACAGCGGCAATGAAGGCATCGGCCCGCGCGAGATCAGGGTACGGCTGCTGCCGTAGCCGCAGCCGCAGCCGGCGCGCCGCAGCGTTCGCGCTCGGCGTCCATGTCTTCCAGCGGCCGCACTTCGATGCTGCCGAAGCGTGCCCAAGGGAAGTCGCGGGCGATGCGCATGGCTTCGTCGCGGTCGCGGGCGACGATCAGGTTGAAGCCGGCCAGCAGTTCGCGGGTTTCGGCGAAGGGGCCATCCAGTACGCGGCTGTGGCCATCACGCACGCGCAGGGTCTGCGCGGTGTCGACCGGCTGCAGCTTCTGCGCGGCCAGCAGCGTGCCTTCGGCCTGCAGCTTGTCGGCATGGGCCAGGCAGTCGCGCATCAGCGCGTTGAATTCTTCGATGGGCAGGGCCTGCAGCAGGGCAGGCTCGATGTAGATCAGGAGCAGGTACTGCTGCATGGCGCGGTCCTGGCGGGGGCGGGGTGCCCATGATGGCGCAGGTCTGCGCGTGGGCATGTTGCAGCGCGGGAGGCGCGCCTTCGGCGAGGGTCGGCGAACGGCGGAGCCCCTCCGTGGTGGGTTGGGTTGGTCGCTGAAAGCTGGCTTCCTGCGGGTGGGCCGGGCG
>NZ_JAPTFO010000076.1:0-17815 GCF_030985515.1 Stenotrophomonas sp. Sm10 | reverse complement strand
CGGCCCCCCCTCGAAGGGATGCATCATCGTGTGGCTCAGGCCACTTCGTCGTCGCTGGACGGCGGCTGGTCGCCGACGGTCCACAGGCGCTCGAGGGCGTAGAACTCACGCACGCGCGGCAGCATCACGTGAACGATCACGTCGCCCAGGTCGACCAGCACCCACTCGGCCTCGCGCTCGCCTTCCACGCCCAGTGGCATCACGTCCAGGTTCTTGGCGAAGCGCACGACTTCATCGGCAATCGACTTGACGTGGCGGGTCGAGGTGCCCGAAACGACGATCATGTAATCGGCAACGCTGGACCGGCCGCGCACGTCGATCTCGACCAGGTCCTTGGCCTTCAGGTCTTCGGTGGCTTGGCGGACGCTGGCCAGCAGTTCCGGCACGGACGGCGGCGGGCTGGGAAGATCGACCTTGATGGTCTGGGGCTGGGTCTGGTTGCTCAAAGTGGATCGACTCGATAAACGTGGGGGCGATTATACGGGGATGGCGCGGCCGCGCCATTCACGCCGTGGCCGGGCGGTACAGCCCGTGTGCAGCGACATAGTCGGCCACGGCCGGTGGCAGCAGTGCGCGCCAGGGGCCGCCAGCGGCAATCTGCGAGCGCACGGCGCTGGCTGATTCCTCGCGCAGCGGGTGGTGCAGGCGCAGGACGCGCCCGGCCGGGCTGGCGAACAGGGCCTGCTCATTGTCGGCCCAGCGCCCTTGCAGGGCACGCCCCAGCTCGCCATCGATCGACGCCTGCAACGGACTGCCCGGCCGTTCGGCCACCACGAAGTGGGCCAGGTCGAACAGGGCCTCCCATTCGTGCCAGCCGGACAGGCCCAGCAGGCTGTCGGCGCCCACCAGCCAGGCCAGCGGCCGGCTCGGGCCCAGCTCGCCACGCAGCTCGCGCAGGGTGTCGACGGTGTACGACGGACGACCGGGGCAGCGGGCGGCACGATCCAGTTCGCGGCGGTCCAACAACAGCCCCGGCTCGTCGCCGATGGCCAGCGACAACATCGTGCAGCGCTGCTCAGCGGTGGCACCGGGCACCGCGCGGTGCGGCGGATCGGCGGCCGGCAGCAGGCGCACGGCGACCTGCAGTTCATCACGGGCCGCACGCGCGATCGCCAGGTGCCCCAGGTGCACCGGATCGAAGGTGCCCCCGTAATAGATCCGCAGGCTCATTGCTCAGGCCCGCGCCAACAGGCGCACGGCACGCGGTTCGGCCACCACCACCAGCAGGCGCTCCAGCGCCAGCCAGGCATCACCCTCGGCGCGGCCCTTGGCGATGCGGTCAACCAGCCCGGCTTCGGCCACGAAGCGTTCCCAACGCTTGCTTTCCGGATGCCGCTGCAGCGCGCGCTTGTACGGGGCCTGCCGCGATTCCCAGATACCGCGCGATTTCATTTCAGCCGCCAGGTTGCCGCCACGGGCCTGCACCCGGGCCAGGCCAGCGCCCGCCAGCAGCTCGCGGATCACCATCGGCATCAGCGCAGCCACCGCCTCGCCCTCGCCGCGCAGTCCGGCCAGCATGCGCAGCACCGCCGGCGGTTGGCCGGAAAAGGCCGCTTCCACCAGCCGGAACACGTCATAGCGGGCGGCATCGGCCACCAGCGACTCCATGCGCTCCACGTCCAGCGGCTGGCCATCGGCCAGCAACGCCAGCTTGTCGATTTCCTGGGCAGCAGCCAGCAGATTGCCTTCCACCCGCTCGGCCAGGCGCTGCACGGCGGCAGGATCGGCACGCAGTCCCTTGCCACGCAGGCGGCGCTCGATCCAGTCCGGCAATTCATGCGGCTTGACCGCCCAGGCCACCGACAGCACGCCGATGCGGTTGATCGCTTCGGCCCACTTGCCCTGGTGGGCCTTGCTCCATTCACTTGCGGTGATCATCAGCACCACGTCCGGCGCCGGGTTGGCACAGAACTGGCTGATCACTTCGGCCCCGTCCTTGCCAGGCTTGCCGCTGGGCAGGCGCACCTCAACCAGGCGGCGGGCACTGAACAGGCTGGGCGCGTTGAAGCTGGCGTCGAGCTGGTTCCAGTCGAAATCACGGCCATCGGCGTCGAACACTTCACGTTCGCCGATGCCGGCGGCGCGTGCGCGTGCGCGGATGGCGTCAGCTGCCTCCAGCACACGCAGGGTTTCCGGGCCGGCAATCAGGTAGACCGGCGCCAGCGCGGTATCAGCGCCCTGGCTGGCCAGCTGCTCCGGACGCAGTTCCATGGCCGCGGCTCAGTGCTTGGCTGCGGGGACCGGCTCGGCCGGTACCGCGCCTTCAATCGGCTTGGCTTTCGGCGCCGACAGGCTGCCGCCCTTCTCGAGCTCGGCACGCACCACGCTGTCGATGCGGCGGATGATCGAGGCGGACATTTCCCGGCGCAGCTCGTTGGCCAGGATCTCGCGTTCGGTGGTGGTACCGGTGGCGTCGGTCGGTGGCGACACGTAGTCACGCGAGAGCTCGATCACCTGCTGCGGCACCAGTTCGCTGCCATCCTCGCGACGGAAGATGAAGATCACCGCATAGCGCAGGCTGTACTCCTGGGCGCGGCCCTGCGAGTCGATGGCGATCGGCAGGTCGCCCCAGCGCTCGGACAGCACCTGCAACTGGGTACTGGGTTCGTTGCTGTCCTCATCAGCCAGCCTGGCACCGGAAGCCAGCAGGCTGCGGTTGAGCAGCTTGACCAGTTCACTGTACGGGGCGGTGGATACCACCTTCACCGGGGCGGTGTCGGTGGGCAGCATCAGCTTGTTGCGCAGATGGAAGCCGCAGCCGGCAAGGCCGAGGACAAGAACGAGGGCAAGCAGGATTCGGGTCATGGAGACAGTCTGGCGGAGCCGGGCGATCACGGCAACACACAGCCTGCCCGAAGCCGCGTGAATGCAGGGCCATCAGACGCCTGGCCCTGCACCGGAATGGCACCGGCCACCTCGCGGGCGCCGGTGCGGATACATCAGGCGGCGACGATGTTCACGATCTTGCCCGGCACGATGATGATCTTGCGCACCGTCAGGCCTTCCAGGAACTTGGCCGCGTTGGGCTCGGCCAGCGCCAGTGCCTCCACCTGCTCGCGCGCGGCGTCGGCCGCCACGTCGATGGTGCCACGCAGCTTGCCGTTGACCTGCACCGCCAGGGTCAGCGCGTCGCGCACCAGCGCACTGGCATCGGCCTGCGGGAACGGTTGGTCTTCCAGCAGCGTCTCCGCGTGACCCAGCACCTGCCACAGGGCGTGGCTGGCATGCGGGGTGATCGGGTTCAGCAGCAGCACGATGGCCTGCAGCGCTTCCTGGCGCACCGCACGGCCCTGCTCACTGCCGTCCTCGAACTTGGCCAGTGCGTTCATCAACTCCATCACCGCAGCGATCGCGGTGTTGAAGCTGTGGCGGCGGCCGTAGTCGTCACCGACCTTGCCGATGGTTTCGTGGGTCTTGCGGCGCAGCGCCTTCTGGTTGGCGTCCAGTGCTGCAACATCCAGCGCCGGGGCGGCGCCGTCGGCGGCATGCTTCTGCACCTGGGCCCAGAGGCGGCGCAGGAAGCGGGCCATCCCGTCCACGCCGGCCTCGTTCCACTCCAGCGACTGCTCCGGCGGCGCGGCGAACATCGAGAACAGGCGCACGGTGTCGGCGCCGTACTTGCCGACCATCGCCTGCGGGTCCACGCCGTTGTTCTTCGACTTGGACATCTTCTCGGTGCCACCGACCACCACCGGCTGGCCGTCGGCGATCAGGGTGGCGCCGGTGATGCGGCCGCGCTCGTCGCGCTGCACTTCCACATCGGCCGGATTGATCCAGTCCTTCGAGCCGTCCGGGTTCGGGCGGTAATAGGTTTCGGCGATCACCATGCCCTGGCACAGCAGGTTGCGCGCCGGTTCGTTGCTGTCCACCATCCGCGCGTCGCGCAGCAGCTTGTGGTAGAAGCGGAAATACATCAGGTGCAGGATCGCGTGCTCGATGCCACCGATGTACTGGTCCACCGGCAGCCAGTAGTTGCCGCGCTTGTCGACAGCGTCACGGGCACCCGGCGAGGTGTAGCGGGCGTAATACCAGCTCGACTCCATGAAGGTGTCGAAGGTATCGGTCTCGCGCTCGGCCGCACCGCCGCAGTCCGGGCAGGTGGTCTTGCGCCATTCCGGGTCGGTCTTGATCGGCGAACCGGTACCCGAGAACGCCACGTCCTCCGGCAGCACCACCGGCAGTTGTTCTTCCGGCACCGGCACCGCGCCGCACTTGGCGCAGTAGATCACCGGAATCGGGCAGCCCCAGTAGCGCTGGCGGCTCACGCCCCAGTCGCGCAGGCGGTAGTTGACGCGGCGCTGGCCCTGGGCCTTGCGCTCGAAGCGTTCGGCCAGCGCTTCGAACGCGCCCTGGAAGTCCAGGCCGTCGAATTCGGCCGAGTTGACCAGCTCGAAGGCACGGCTCTTGTCGCTGTACCAGTCCTGCCAGCGGCTGCCGTCCCAGGTGCGCTCTTCGTCGGTGCGCGGATCCTTCAGCGCGATGACCTGCTTGATCGGCAGCCCGTACTTGTTGGCCACTTCATTGTCGCGCTGGTCATGGCCCGGCACCGCCATCACCGCGCCGGTGCCGTAGCCCATCAGCACGAAGTTGGCGACCCACACCGGGACCGGCTCGCCGGTCACCGGGTGCAGCGCGCGCAGGCCGGTATCCATGCCGCGCTTTTCCTGGGTTTCCAGCTCGGCTTCGGACACCCCCCCCTGCTTCAGGTCGACCAGCAGCGCGGCCAGTTCCGGATTGTTCTTCGCCGCGTGCAGCGCCAGCGGGTGTTCGGCGGCAATCGACACGAAGGTCACGCCCATCACCGTGTCCGGGCGGGTGGTGAACACACGCAGCGGGTCCAGCGCGCTGCCGTCGACATCGCGCACGTCGAACTGGATTTCCAGGCCTTCGGAACGGCCGATCCAGTTACGCTGCATGGTCTTGACCGATTCCGGCCAGCCGTCCAGCTCGTCCAGGCCATCCAGCAGCTCCTGGGCATAGTCGGTGATGCGCAGGAACCACTGCGGGATCTCGCGCTTCTCGACCAGGGCACCCGAGCGCCAGCCGCGGCCGTCGATGACCTGCTCGTTGGCCAGCACGGTCTGGTCGACCGGGTCCCAGTTCACCACCGCATTGCGGCGATAGGCCAGGCCCTTGCGCATCAGGCGGGTGAACATGCGCTGCTCGTGGACGTAATAGTCCGGGCGGCAGGTGGCGAACTCGCGCGACCAGTCGATGGCGTAGCCCAGCGACTTCAGCTGGCTGCGCATGTGGTCGATGTTCTTGTAGGTCCACGCCGCCGGCGCGGTCTTGTTCTTGATCGCGGCGTTTTCCGCCGGCAGGCCGAACGCGTCCCAGCCCATCGGCTGCAGCACGTTGTGGCCGGTCATGCGCTTGTAGCGGCTGATCACGTCGCCAATCGTGTAATTGCGCACGTGGCCCATGTGCAGCGCACCGGACGGGTACGGAAGCATCGACAGGCAGTAGTACTTCGGCTTGTCCGAAGTCTCGTCGACCTCGAAGGCACGGGTAGCGTCCCAGTATTGCTGGGCGGCGGATTCAACCTGCTGCGGGTCGTAGGCGTTGGTTTCAGCGCTGGTCATGGAACACGCGGATGCGGCGGCAAAGCGGTACAGCGTACCGCAGTGCGGCAAACGTCTCCAATCCTGCCCGCCGGAGGCAGGCGCCGCGACGCCCCGGGAGGCGTCTCAGCGTGGGCGCGACAGCGGCAGGGCCGCCCCCAGCCAGACTGCCCAGCACGCAAACGCCAGCCGTTGTGCCAGCGGCGCCGGCAGTACGCCCTGCAGGGCAAACGCGGCCAGCGCGGCCAGCATGCCGCAGCCCAGCGCCAGTACGCCCAGCGCGCGGCCATGCACCTGGCGCAGACCGGATACGGCCAGCAGCAGGGTTCCGGCGACAAAACCCAGCACCCAGATCATCCAGGCGCTGGCATGCAGTTGGCTGGCCGGCCCGTGCAGGTCATCCACATCCAGCGGCAGCAACCCCATCGCGGCGAAGGCCAACCCGGCCAGCAGCAGCATCTGGCTGCCCACCCGTGGCGCCCAGCCGGCGGTTGCCGGCAGCCCGCGGCGCAGGCACTCGGCCACGATCGCCGCCAGCAGGCCCGGCAGCACGAAGCCCAGCAGATTGAAGGCCAGCGCATGCGGCACCCCCTGCGCGCCCAGCAGTGCCACCGGATGACGGGCTTGTGCGTAGCCGTCCAGGCCGGCGCCGAAACCGATCACCGCCAGTACAAACAGCAGCGCGGCGACCAGGCCAGGCAGGCGCAGCAACGGGGACAGGGACGACATGCAGACTCCGGAAAGTACGGCGAGAGGAAGACTGCATTGTCAGGCATTTACCACAACCCGGGTTGAGACCGGCATCGATCGTCACCATAGAATCGGACTCCAGACGCCAAACGATGCCTCCCCCCATGACCGAGACGACCTACGTATTCGACGCCACCACTGCGACCTTCGAGGCCGAAGTCCTGCAGAAGTCGCTGCAGACGCCGGTGCTGGTCGACTTCTGGGCCACCTGGTGCGGGCCGTGCAAGACCCTGGGGCCAATGCTGGAAAAACTGGCCGCCGAGTACAACGGCGCCTTCGAACTGGCCAAGGTCGATGTCGACAAGGAACAGCAGATCGCAGCGGCCTTCCAGATCCGCTCGGTGCCGACCGTGTTCCTGGTCAAGGGCGGCCAGCTGGTGGATGGCTTCCCGGGCGCGATTCCGGAAGGCCAGCTGCGTGAGTTCCTGGCCCAGCACGGCATCGTGCCGGCCGATGTCGGCGACGCCGCGCCCGAAGATGACGCCCCGCTGGACCCGCAGGCGCAGGTCGATGTGCTGCGTGCCCAGATCGCCGCCGAGCCGGACAAGGACGAACTGAAGCTCGACCTGGCCCTGGCCCTGCTGCAGATCGGTGGCGTGGACGAAGCCGGCACCCTGATCGACGGCCTGCCCGCCAATCTGGCCACCGACGACCGCGCCGTGCGTGCCCGCGCCCGCCTGGCCTTCGCCGCCGCGCTGAAGGATGCCCCGGCCGCTGAAGTGCTGGACGCCCGCATCGCCGCCGATGGCAAGGACCTCAAGGCCCGCCATCTGCGCGGCGTGCAACTGTTGCTCGGGGGCCATGACGAAGCTGCGTTGGCCCAGTTCCTGGAAATGCTGCGGATCGACCGCACGTTCGATGAAGGGCTGCCGCGCAAGGCCCTGATCGACGCCTTCAATGTGATCTCCGACGAGGACCTGGTCGGCCAGTACCGTCGCCGGATGGCCTCGCTGCTGTTCTGAACGGGAGCCGTCCTCGTTCAGAATCCCTGCACTGAACGCGGGCAATAATGCACTGGATGGCGGCCGTGCGGCCGCCACGATCCGTTCGGGGGGATGAGGTCGGGGCCATGGGGTCTTGCAGCTGCGCCCCCGCATTGCCGGGATTGCAAACTGTGACCTTCGTCCGCTCGCTGTCGTTCGCCATGCGCTTCCAGGGCGCGCTGCTCTGCGCTCTTCTCTTCCTGCCGGCCATTGCCGCGGCCCAGGACTGGAACTACCGGGTCCGTCCCGGCGATACCCTGTGGGACCTGGGTGGCCTGTATCTCAAGCCCTCGGTACGCTGGCAGCAGCTGCAACAGCACAACCGCATCGACAACCCCTACCAGCTGCCGCCGGGGCAGCTGCTGCGCTTCCCGATCAGCTGGCTGCGCATCGAACCAGCCCCCGCCCGCGTGCTGTCGGTAAGGGGCAAGGTCGAACTGTCCGGCGCCGATGGCAGCGCCACGCGCGCGCTACTGGCCGGGGAACAGCTTCGCATCGGTGACACGGTGCAGACCGAGGGCGACTCCAGCGTCACGCTTGAATTCGCCGACGCTTCCCGCCTGCAGCTGCGCGAGCATTCCCGGCTGCGCCTGGACCAGCTCAGCCGTTACGGCCACACCGGCATGGTCGATACCCGCGTGCGCCTCCAGCAGGGCCGCGCCAGCAACCGGGTGACGCCTGCCCGTGGCCCCGCCTCGCGCTACATCATCGATGCACCTACGGCGACCAGCAGCGTACGCGGTACCGTATTCCGGGTCAGCGCCGGTGACGCCGGCCACGTGGCTGCCACCGAAGTGCTGCAGGGCAAGGTGCAGGTCGGCAACATCCACGGCAAGCGCCTGGTCCAGCCTGGACAGGCCAGCCTCAGCAGCAGCGCCGATACGGCGCCGGATGCTGTCTCCGCGCTTCTTCCAGCACCGCAGCTGCGCAGCGACGGCATGCGCCTGGCGCCCTTGCCGGCCCTCCTCGCCTGGGACCCCGTCGACGGCGCCGCCCGCTACCGCGTTGAAGTGGTGCTGTCGGCAACGCCGGAAATCCTGCTGTTTGCCGCCACCACCACCGATACCCGGCTGGCGATCGGCGACCTGCCCCCCGGCCAGTTGCGCATCCTGTTGCGCGCCGTGGATGCGCAGGGTGTGGAAGGCCTCGACGCCAGCGCCGATTTCGAACTCGGCGACCAGCCCCCGCCGCCACTGACGGTGGCCCCGCTGCACGGGCAGACCATCAACAGCGACCGACCGCGCTTCCGTTGGAGCCAGGCGCCCGGTGCGCGCAGCAGCGTGCTGCAGATTGCCGCCGAGCCGAACTTCGAGCAACCGCTGCAGGAACAAAGCACCCCGGTCACCGACCTGCGCCTGGCGCAGCCGCTGCCGCCCGGCCAGTACTTCTGGCGGGTGGCCTCGCGCGATGGCAACGGCCACCAGGGCCGCTATGGCCAGGCCCTGCCCTTGCAACTGAGCAATGAACCGGTCGACCCGGCCCTGCAGCCGCCTGAGGCCACGCGTGGCGAACTGACCCTCCGCTGGCAGGCCGGCAGCGAAGGCCAGCGGTACCGGGTGCAGGTGGACCGTCGAGGCGACTTCCGGGCCCCCCTGGTCGACCAGACCGTAAGCGAGCCGCAGGTCAGCTTCAAGCAGCCGTGGAGCGGCACCCTGCATGTGCGCGTGCAGTACATCGACGACGGCGGGCATGCGGGCGAGTACTCGCCGGCCCAGCAGATCAAGCTGCCTTGCCGTCTGTGCCACGGCGCTGGTGGCGGCGCCCTGCTGCTGTTGCTGTTGTTATGAGGCGCTCGCCGCTGCCGTGGTCGAAGCGGATTCTGCTGGCACTGCTGGCCGGCGTGCTGACGGTGATCGCCAGCCACGGCCAGTGGCTGTGGCGCCAGGACGAAGCCGCCTATGACGCCATGGTTGGGAATTGGGAGTACCGCCCCGACCCCAGCGTGCTGATCGTGGCCATCGACGAGGGCAGCCTGCAGCGCATCGGCCAATGGCCCTGGCCCCGTTCGGTCCATGCGCGCCTGCTGGACCGGCTGACCGACGCCGGCGCCGAGCGCATCGCACTGGACCTGATGCTGTCTGAGCCGGATCGACGCGACAGCCAGCAGGACGATGAACTGGCCACAGCGATCCGCCGCAGTGGCCGGGTGGTGCTGCCAGTGCTGGCGGCGCCGGCCGCCGGCGACCGCATGGCCGAGGAAATGCTGCCGATTCCGCAGATCGCGAGCAGTGCTGCGGCAATCGGCCATACCGATGTGGAAGTGGACGGCGATGGCGTCGCGCGCGGTGTGTATCTGCATGCGGGCATCGGCAAGGCCCATTGGCCGGCATTGGGCCTGGCGCTGGCCGACCTGCCGCCGGGCACGGTGCACGGCCTGCCCGATCCCGATCCGCAGATCGGTTCGCCCTATCAGTGGCGACGCGACGACTACGTGCGCGTGCGCTATGCGGGGCCGCCCGAGCGCCTGCCGCAGGTGTCCTATGCCGACGTACTTGATGGTCACGTGGACACGGCGATGCTGCATGGCCGCCGCATCGTGGTGGGCATGACGGCCAGCGGCATCGCACCGCGGCTGTTGACCCCGACCACCCGCGAGTACTGGATGAGCGGCAGCGAATACCAGGCCAACATCGCGTCGATGCTGCTGCAGCACAAGCAGATCGATCTGCTGCCACGCCTCTGGCAGCACGCCATCAGCGGCGTGCTGGCCGCAATGTGCGTGCTCCTGCTCGGCCTGCGCCTGCCATGGCTTGCCGCACTGTGCTCGCTGCCGCTTCCACCGCTGCTGAGCTGGTTGCTGTTGCGTGCCGGTGACCTGTGGTGGGCACCGGCAAGCGCAATGCTGGGCATCCTGCTGGTGTTGCTGTCCTGGGCGATCTGGCGGATCTCGGCCTGGCACCGCCAGGCCAACCGTGATGCGCTGACCGGCCTCGGCAATCGCCTGCGTTTCGAGCAGTCACTGCAGCAGGAATGCGATGCCGCGCGCCGCAGTGGCAGGTCCTTGAGCCTGGCACTGATCGACGTCGACCATTTCAAGCGCCACAACGACCGCCACGGGCATCAGGTCGGCGACCGCGTGCTGCGCGATGTTGCACGGCTGATCGGTGCGCATGCACGGCGCCCACGCGACATGGCCGCGCGCTACGGTGGCGATGAGTTCGCACTGGTGCTGCCGGATACCCCGGCCGAAGGCGCACGCCAGGTCATCGAGGACCTGATCGCCTGCGTGCGTGCACTGCCGGCCCCCGGTGATGGCAGCGACGGTGCCGTCACCCTCACCATCGGCGTGTTCACCCGCGTGCCTGACGGCACGCTGCAACCGCATCATTTCGTCGAAGGCGCCGACGCCGCGTTGTACCAGGCCAAGGCCAACGGCCGCGACGGGTATGTGATCGACGACAAGGCGTGACCCTCGCCGCCGCCGGGGTGCAACATACGCATGCGAATGGCTAGACTGGGCGCCTCGCCCTGCGTCCCCGCACCCGCATGAACGCCCGCCTGTTCCGCTTCGGTATCAATCTCTGGCCACCGTTCCTGTTCACCGGCATCCATGTCACCCGCATCACGCCGGACTACCGGCAGATAGATGTCGAGCTGCGCCTGCGGCCATGGAACCGCAACTACGTCGGCACGCACTTTGGCGGCAGCCTGTTCGCGATGACCGATCCATTCTGGATGCTGGGCCTGCTGCACATCCTCGGGCGCGACTACTACGTGTGGGACCGAGCAGGCGCCATCGACTTCCTCAAGCCCGGCCGCGGCACCGTACGCACGTCATTCCGCATCGACGACGCGCTGCTGGATGAACTGCGCACGGAAGCAGCCAGTGGTGAGAAGGTGCTGCGCTGGTTCAGCAACGACGTGGTCGATGAGAGCGGCGAAGTGGTCGCCCAAGTGCGCAAGCAGGTCTACCTGCGGTTGAAGCCACACGCACGCTGAGCGCGCCTCAATCGCGCGCCAGCGCAGCCGAAGCTGGCTCCGCCTGCAGCGGTACCGTCAGCCACGGGTTCTCATCAGCGCTGCGCGCTGGAGAACGACGCGGCACCAGCAGATGGCGGCCATCGACGGACAGCCGCGGCGACCGCACCGGCGACCGGAACTCCGCAGGCAACCGCTGCAGCGCCTCAGCCGGGTCTTGCGCCTGCTGCCGCAACCAGCGCTGGGCGCCAAGCAGGCGCAGCATCGCCGCCGCGTCCTGGGACCGTGACGAATACGCAGGATAGACGGGCGCGGCAATCTCGGTCAGCACGCACCCCATCACATTGGACAGGCAACCGAAATCCCGCTGCGGCGGCGCTTGTAACGGCAGCGGCCGATCGGCCTCCAGCGCGGCCGTGGCGGCTGCGCCACAGGCCCAGCCAAGATTGCCGGCCACGCGCGCCAACGTGCTGCGCCGGTCAAGCACCAGGACGCCACCAAATTCCCGGGCCGAGGACTCGATCGCCGCCCGGCTCATCGCGTACTCGCCCTGCATAGCACGGCACAGGCTCTGTTCCTCGGCCCGCAACGGCTGCATGGCCTGTTCGCACTCGGCCGGCAGGGGGTGGTCGGCAGGCAGTTCAACCAGCATGTCGGCCAGCAGCTGGGCATTGGCCTGCACCAGGCTGGCACCGATGATGCTCTCGACCAGATAACTGCTGCCGGGCACCAGCCGCCGGCCCAGCTGCAGGCCACGGCAGGCACCACGCAGGGCGCCGTCAATGTCACCCTGCACATAGGCCAGCGCGCGTGCACTGGTGGCGTCCATCACTACGCCATAGGCCGGCAACGGGACCAGAATGCCCTCGCCCTTCGGCGGGAACGGCGACGCGAAGTAGTCGGCGTCGGCCAGCTGATCCAGCCGCGCATGCAACTGCTGGTGCCCGGCGTGGGCCTCCACGAAGCGTTGCGGGTCCGCGCGGACCTGGGCGAGACAGCCGCTGGCGGCCGGCCCGCAACCGGCCCCGGGCCGCGAGTGCAGCTCGGCATGGTTGGCTACCAGGTGTGTCCGGCCGCTGCTTCCGCCATGTGCATCGGCTTCCCAGCGCCGTACATCCTCGGCCAGCGCCTGCTCGCGCTGCTGGGCATCCAGATCGTCGAACGGCAGCGTCCACAACAGTGCATATCCATTGCGGCCGCTCACCGGCAGGCGTGCTTCCAGTCGCTGCTGCGCCTGCAGGCGCGATTCGGGCACCGGCCACATGCGCGAGGCGCACCACACCACGATGGCCAGCACCAGCAGGCCTGCCAGGGTCCAGCCCAGTCCGCGCAGAATCTTCAACACAGCTTCCCTTCCATGTGCCGTTGCCGCAGTCGATTCCCCAGCGTAATCGACCGGCCGTGACCGCTACAATGCGCGCATGTCGCTCGAAGCCCCCGCCCTGGTCCCCCGCCCCTCCCTGCAGCGCCTGTTCCTGACCGGCCTGCTGACCCTGCTGCCGATCTGGCTGACCTGGGTCGTGGTCAAGTTCGTGTTCGTGCTGCTGTCGGGTATTTCCAGCCCGCTGGTGGTGCCGCTGTCCGAACAGATCGCAACCAGCTTCCCGCACTATCTGGGCTGGGTCCGCGCCGAGTGGATCCAGGACACCATCGCCCTGCTGGCCACCCTGCTGGTGATCCTGGCGGTGGGCGTGGCCAGCCGCCGCGTGCTCGGCCAGCGCCTGCTGCGCTGGGTCGGCGCGGTCATCAAGCGTATTCCGTTGGCCAGCATCATCTACGACAGCGCCAAGAAGCTGCTGGACATGCTGCAGACCGAACCGGGCAGCACCCAGCGCGTGGTGCTGATCGACTTCCCGCATCGCGACATGAAATCGGTCGGCCTGGTAACCCGCGTGATCAAGGAACACGGCACCGACCGTGAGCTGGCCGCGGTGTATGTACCGACCACGCCGAACCCGACCTCGGGCTATCTGGAAATCGTGCCGGTGGAACTGCTGACCCCGACCGACTGGACCGTCGATCAGGCCATGAGCTTCATCATCTCCGGCGGTGCCGTGGCACCGTCCAGCGTGCCGTTCACCCGCGCCGGCGAACGCACTGGCGAACGCACCGAATGACACCGGCGCCGATCGAGCGCCCGCTGCAGGACCGCGCGGTCCTGCTGTTCATCGTGCTGGCCGCGTTCTTCTGCGGCAACGCGGTGCTGGCCGAGCTGATCGGGGTGAAGATCTTCGCGCTGGAAGACACCCTGGGCATCGATCCGCTGAACTGGAACCTGTTTGGCCAGACCGGCTCGCTCAGCTTCACCGCCGGTACCCTGCTGTGGCCGGTGGTGTTCATCATGACCGACACGATCAACGAGTTTTTCGGCAAGCGCGGCGTGCGCTTCATCTCGTGGTTGGCCGTGGTGCTGATCGCCTATGGCTTCCTGTTCGCCTTCGCAGCGATCTCGCTGGCTCCGGCCAGCTGGTGGGTCACCTCGATGGCCGGCCACGGCGTGCCGGACTACCAGGCGGCATTCGCCGCGGTGTTCGGCCAGGGCATGTGGACCATCGCCGGTTCGCTGGTGGCCTTCCTGCTCGGCCAGCTGATCGACGTGGCCGTGTTCCATCGCATCCGCCAGGCCACCGGCGAGCGCCACGTGTGGCTGCGTGCGACCGGATCCACCGCGATCTCCCAGGTGGTGGACAGCTTCGTGGTGATCTGGATCGCCTTCGTGCTCGGCCCGCAGCACTGGCCGACGTCGCTGTTCCTGGCCGTCAGCAGCGTCAACTACATCTACAAGATGGGCTTTGCGATCGCATTGATCCCGTTGCTGTACCTGATGCGGCGCGCGATCACCCGCTACCTGGGCGCCGACAGGGCCGCCGCCCTGCGCGCCGCGGCTGCGGCTGACTGAAGCCCCAGCGGCAAAAAGCTGACTGCGCCTTCACGCTGGCCGTACGCGGCCGGATCGTGCAAGCTCCACGGTCTGTGTTCCACGGAAGCTCCTGATGCCGCATCCTACCCGCGCCCTGGCCGCCGCCATTGCCGCGTTGTTCCTGTTCAGTGCCGTGCCGTCGGCCGAAGCAGCGAAGAAAAAGGCCAGCCGCCCTGCCGCTGCGCAGACCCGCCAGGCTGCCAAGCCCAAGGCCAGGCCCGCCCGCGCCACCGCGCCGGCGCGTGGCAGCTCGGCGCGCCGCGCCGCGCCCCGCCCGGTCGCCCCGGCCCGGGCCGTACCCAAGCAGGTGCAACTGGAGCGCCTGTACGACGAATACTGGGATGCCTCGATGCGGTTGAATCCGCTGCAGGCGACCTTCCAGGGCGAGGCCCGCTACAACGACCAGCTGCCCAACATCCTGTCCGCCGCCTGGCGCCAGCAATCGCACGACTTCACCACGCAGTGGCTGGGCAAGGTCGAAAAACTTGGCAGCGACGGCCTGCAGGGCCAGGACCTGCTCAGCTACGAGATCTTCGTGCGCGACGCGCGCGCCTCGCTGGCTGCCGAGCGTTACCCGAGCTGGATGATGCCGATCAGCCAGTACTACAACATCGGCAGCATCATGGCGATCCTCGGCTCAGGTGCCGGCGCGCAGCCGTTCAACACCGTGCAGGACTACGACACCTGGTCGCGCCGCTCGCTGGGCATTCCCGAGCTGTTCGACCAGGCCATCGACAACATGCGCCAGGGCATGAAGGCCGGCGTGGTGCAGCCCCGCGACCTGATGGAGAAGGTGCTGCCGCAGCTGGATGCGGTGATCAAGCCGACTGCCGAAGAGAGCATCTTCTGGTCGCCGATCCGCACCATGCCCAACACCATCGGGGCGGAGGACAAGGCGCGCATCAGCGCCGAGTACAAGCGCATGATCGAGCTGCGCATCATGCCGGCCTACCGCGCCCTGCGCGGCTTCATCGCCACCGAATACCTGCCGGCCACGCGCACCAGCAGCGGCCTGGGCGCGCTGCCCGATGGCCAGGCCTGGTACGCCAGCCTGATCGTGCAGACCACCGCCAGCGACCAGAACGCCGCGCAACTGCACGCGCTGGGCGAGCAACGCGTGCAGGAGCTGCAGGCGCAGATTGCCACCGTGATGAAGGATGCCAAGCTGCGCGGCACGCCGACCAAGCTGCTGCGCAGCATGCGCAACGACCGCCAGTTCCAGTACGGTGACGCCAACGCATTGATCAACCGCTACCGCCAGGTGCAGCAGCAGGTCAACGCACGCCTGCCGCAGGTGCTCGATACGCTGCCGAAGTCCGCACTGGACGTCCGTGCGGTGGAACCGGAGCGTGCGCTCACCGCCGCGGCAGCGGCCTATCAGCCGTCCGCGGCCGGACAACCGGCCGTGTTGTACGTGAACACCCGCGACCTGCCCACCCGCAAGCGCTGGAACGTGCCGGTGCAGTACCTGCATGAAGCGATTCCCGGCCACCACGTGCAGCTGGGCCTGCAGCAGGAACTGGCCAAGCTGCCACGCTTCCGCCGCCTCGGTGGCGATCTCGCCTTCGTCGAAGGCTGGGGCCTGTATGCCGAAACGCTGGGTGAGAACCTGGGCATCTACACCGATCCCTACGACCGCATCGGCTACCTGTATTCGCGCCTGCTGCGCGCCGCCCGCGTGGTGGCCGACACCGGCGTGAACGCACAGGGCTGGAGCAAGCAGCAGGCCGTCACCTACCTGCAGAAGACCGTGGACATGAGCAGCGACGACGCCAACGCCGAAGTCGAGCGGATCATGGCCCAGCCCGGCCAGGCGCTGTCCAACGTGGCGGGC
Source organism: Stenotrophomonas sp. Sm10 (assembly GCF_030985515.1). Lineage (NCBI taxonomy): Bacteria > Pseudomonadati > Pseudomonadota > Gammaproteobacteria > Lysobacterales > Lysobacteraceae > Stenotrophomonas > Stenotrophomonas sp. Sm10. Next base: position 1,849 of record NZ_JAPTFO010000076.1, on the reverse strand, counting down.
CTGACCACCATCGTCGCTCTGCGCGACAAGGCCAAGGAACGCCAGGGCGCCGCCTTTGACCTGCGCCGTTTCCACGCCGAACTGCTGAAGGACGGCTCCATGCCGCTGGACGTGCTGGGCCGCAAGATGGAACGCTGGATGGCGCAGCCCGCCAGCGCCACACCAGCCCCTTCACCCTGACCCCTCCGGAGCCGCCATGCGCCCTGCCGTCGCCCTGTTCGCCGTCGTGCTGGGCCTGCTGCCAGTGGCGGGCTCCGCCGCGCCGGTGCTGACCCCACCGGATGCGGGCATCGACGGCCTGATGCAGGCCTACGATGGCCGGGTGCCCGGCGCCGCCGTGCTGGTGCTGCATGACGGGCAGCCGGTGTTCCGCCGTGGCTACGGCCTGGCAGTGGTGGAGGACGGTACTGCGGTCACTGCCGCCAGCAACTTCCGGCTGGCCTCGGTCAGCAAGCAGTTCACCGCTGCGGCGGTGCTGCTGCTGGTGGAGGATGGACGGCTGGGGTTGAATCAGCCTGCACGACAGTGGCTGCCCGAACTGCCGCCGGCTGCAGCGGCCATCACGATCCGCCAACTGCTCTCGCACACCAGCGGCCTGCTCGATTACGAAGACCTGATGGACCCGGCTGACACGCGGCAGGTGCATGACGCCGACGTGCTGACCCTGCTGTCGCGCGAGGACCGCCTGAATTTCGCACCCGGCACGCAGTACCGCTACAGCAACAGCGGCTACGCGCTGCTGGCCCTGATCGTCGGCCGCGCGTCCGGCCAGGATTTCGCCACCTTCCTGCAGCAACGCATCTTCCGCCCGCTGGGCATGGCGCATACCGTGGCCCACCAGGACGGCGTGGACACGGTCGCCGCGCGCGCCTATGGCTACAGCCGGATCGACGGCCGCTGGCAGCGCACCGACCAGAGCACCACCAGCGCCGTGCTCGGCGATGGCGGCATCTATTCCTCGCTGGACGATCTCGCCCGCTGGGACGCCGCGCTGTATGACGACCGGCTGCTGTCGAAGGCTTCGCGCCGCGCGATGTTCAGCCCGGCCACGGCCACATCGGAACCGGACGTGCCGCATTACGGTTTCGGCTGGCGCCTGAACGGCCCGGTGCAATGGCACAGCGGCGAGAGCATCGGCTTCCGCAACGTGATCGTGCGCCACCCGGAAAAGCACCTGACCGTGATCGTGCTGACCAATCGCAACGATCCCGAACCGTACCCGCTGGCGCAGAAGATCGCCCAGCGCTGGCTGGACACTCTGCAATGAACACCGGTTCCGACGCCCTGCTGGGCATCCACCACGCCGCACTGATCTGCAGCGACTACGCACGCTCGAAGGACTTCTACGTGCGCATCCTCGGCCTGCGCGTGCTGGCCGAGAACCACCGCGCCGCGCGCGACTCCTGGAAGCTGGACCTGGCCCTGCCCGACGGCGGCCAGCTGGAGCTGTTCTCCTTCCCCTCGCCACCACCGCGCCCCAGCCGCCCCGAAGCCCAGGGCCTGCGCCACCTCGCGTTCCGGGTGGCTGCACTGGAACCCTTCATCCAGCGCCTGGCCGCGCATGGCGTCGCCTGCGAACCGATCCGCGTGGACGAATACACCGGCCGCCGCTTCACCTTCTTCGCCGATCCGGATGGCCTGCCGCTGGAGCTGTACGAAGTCGGTTGAGCGTTTTTCAATCGTGATTCATCCATGCATGGCATGGATCTACGTGTCGACCAAGGTCGACACCCACCAAGAGCAGGTCGTTCCATTCCGGCAGATCGCAGGACTCTGTCGAAGGCGGGGTGGGTCCGGTTGCGGGGGCGTGAGCCGCATGGGCCCGAGGCATGCCTCGGGCGGGTTGGGC